>JAJRSQ010000039.1 GCA_024278725.1 Chloroflexota bacterium | reverse complement strand
GGCACGCTGCAGCGTGCCCCTACTACAGCGCCACCGATTTTCGTTAAAACCGGAAAAAAATGCGTAAGACCGGCTCGCAAATCACCCTTGCGGCGTGAAATCATGAAAACAGGCAACCTTAAAATTTACTTTGCAACAGCCATGCCCCACCCCCGAAAAAATTTTGCCACCCCCTCAAGTTTCTGGTATTATCACCGTTACAGCCATTCACACCCACCGGCTGAATATCCCTATTTTCTGAAAGGAGCCCGTTCGATGGCAGATACACCCATCCGGTTGACCAGCCTGAGCAGTTGCGCGGGATGAGCCAGCAAACTTGACCCTCGGGTCTTGGTGCAGGTTCTGCAACCAATTCATACCCTACAACAAAATAGCCAAATTGATGCGCTGCTGGTGGGCTTGGGCAAAGCCGATGATGCCGCCGTGTACCGGCTAAACGACGAGCAAGCCATCATCAGTACCACCGATTTCTTCACGCCGGTGGTGGATGACCCGTACCAATACGGGGCGATTGCCGCTGCCAATTCGATGAGCGATGTCTACGCGATGGGCGGCGAGGTGCTGTTCGCGCTGAATGTCGCCGCCTTTCCCCCGAATTTATCCCCGGAATTTCTGGCGGAAATCATTCGCGGCGGCACGGAAAAAGTGCTGGAAGCGGGCGGGGTCATCGCCGGCGGACACACCATTCAGGACAAAGAACCGAAGTTTGGGTTGGCGGTAACCGGGTTGGTACACCCGAAAAAGATTTTCACCAAAGGGGGCGCTCGCCCCGGCGATGCGCTGGTGCTGAGCAAACCGCTCGGCACGGGAACCATCAGCACCGCGTTGAAGCAGGGCAAAGCCCGCCCGGAACACAGCGCGCCGATGATTGCCTCGATGATGACGCTGAACCGCCTCGCCGCCAAAGCCGCGCAGGACGTCGGCGGCATCAAAGCCGTCACCGACATCACCGGCTTCGGGCTGCTGGGGCACGCGCTGGAGATGGCGGAAGCGGGCGGCGTGCGCTTCCATTTTCAATTCGGAAAAATCCCCCTGCTGGACGGGGCAATGGACTACGCCGAACAATTCATCTTCCCCGGCGGCAGCAGTTCCAACAAATTATTTTATCAGGAACGGGTGACCTTTGCCCCCGCGCTGACCGACGCGCAGCAAATGTTGCTGTGGGATGCGCAAACGTCGGGCGGGTTGCTGCTGGCAGTTCCCCGTGACCATCTGGACAGCTATCTCCAAGCGTGCGAGCAATATGAGCAGCCCGTTTGGGTGGTCGGCGCGGTGGAAGCCGGTTCCGGCATCACTGTATCCCCCTAACAGAGGAGAAACGTGCGGCGCAAAGACGGATTCACCGGGACACTCATCATATTTTTACTGGGCACATCCTTCGCCATCGGCGGGCTGGTGGGCGGCGTTTTGGGCGGCGGATTGGTACTCTGGGCAGTCTCCCCTCGTCAGGTGGTGCGAGTTGCCCCCGCGCCGCCCCAAATTCCCACCCCAATTCCCACCCCGACGGCAACGGCGTTCATCGCCCCCACACCCACCCCCACCGCGGTCATCATCGCCACCCCTTCCACGGAAGATGTGATTGACCGCGTGCTCCCCGCCGTGGTGACCATCGTGAATCAGAAAATCCCCACCGCCGGCGGCAGCCCGCGCATCACCGGCTCCGGCATTGTGGTGGATGTGGCGGGCTATGTGGTCACCAACGCGCACGTGGTCGCCGATGCCCAAACGCTGACGGTCATGCTGGCGGATGGTTCCGTCACCGGCGCAAAAACGGTGATTGTGGATGAGAATCAGGATTTGGCGTTGCTGAAAATAGAGGTCACGACGCCGCTCACGGCGGTAAAATGGGGGGATTCAAATGCGGTGCGTCTGGGGCAGCCGGTGCTGGCGCTCGGCAGCCCGTTGGGAGATTTTCCCAATTCGGTGACGATGGGGATTGTGAGCGGGTTGCAGCGGACGCTGGAACTTGACGGCGTGAGGCTGTACGGGTTGATTCAAACAGATGCCGCCATCAATCAGGGGAATTCCGGGGGACCTCTGGTGAATTTACAGGGGGAAGTGGTGGGCATCAACACCGTCATCATCCGCGCCGATGACCGGCAAAGTGTCGCCGAGGGTATCGGGTTCGCCATACCCGCCAGCGCGGCAAAATTGCTCAGCACCGCGTGGATGGCGGACATCCCCCCCAACGCCGCCTCAACACAACTGCCCCCCGCCGACACCGCACCCCTCCCGGCGGCTCAATCGGATGGCGATTGACAGTTTTCAGCCACAAATTTTCATTACTCCGGTCTGCTTGATTTGGTTGTCGGGATTTGATTATGCCAGCGCGGCGAGCAGGGTTTGCCGCAGAACATCCACCGGCGCGGGGTGTCCCGTCCAAATCTCAAAGGCTCTTGCCCCCTGATGGATGAGCATGCCCGTGCCGTCAATCGCGGGCAGATTTTGCGATTCCGCCTGCTGTAAAAATTTGGTGCGGATGGGCGTGTACACCAAATCGCAGATGGTGGCGTTGGGGAGCGGAATGTCGGGGTGCCAGGGGGAGGTATCGACGTGCGGAAACATCCCCAGCGAGGTGGTATTCACCACCAAATCGAAACTGTCGTTGGCGGCATCCAGCGAGTGCGGGGTGAGCGATTCGCACGAAAATTGCACCGTTTCAAACGTGGCGCGGAGGTCGTCCACCAGAAACGCCGCCCGTTCCACCGTGCGGTTGAAGACGGCAATCCGTTTTGCGCCCGCGTGCGCCAGGCTGAACACGGTTGCCCGCGCCGCGCCCCCCGCACCCAGCACCAGACAGCGCGCGCCTTTCGGCTCAAACCCTTTTTCCAGCAACGCCTGCAAAAACCCGTCCGCGTCCGTATTGAATCCCCGCAGTGCGCCGTTCTGCACGGCGATGGTGTTCACCGCCCCGATTTCCCTCGCCACCGGGTCAATCTCATCCAACTGACGCATTACGGCTTGTTTGTGCGGCACGGTGACATTCGCCCCCGCAAAATTGAAGGTTCGCAGACCTTTGCGCACGTCGTTGATTTTTTCAGGATTGACGGGGAGCGGAATATATGCCCAGTTGAGCTTCAGCGCCGCAAATGCCGCATTGTGAATCAACGGGCTGAGGGAGTGGGTCACGGGATACCCCAGAATGCCGACAATTTTTGTTTCGCCATTGATGTGCATCATTTATGCGGCAACCTCTACGCCCAGCGTGCGGAGCATGGTAGTGAAGCCGGGGAAGCTGTCCGCAATCACCCGTGCGTTGCGAATGGTGGTATCGCCTTCCGCCAGCAAGCCCGCCACCGCCAGCGCCATCGCCAGCCGATGGTCGCCATCGCTGTCCACCACCGTCCCGTGCAACGGCGTGGGTCCATACACTTCAAAACCATCGGGGTGCGAAATGAGCTGTCCGCCCATTTTGCGCAATTCGTCCACCGTCGCTTTGATGCGGTCGGTCTCTTTGACGCGCAATTCCGCCGCATCGCGGACAACCGTTCGCCCTTTTGCCTGCGTCGCCGCCACCGCCAGAATGGGGAATTCATCAATCATGCGCACCACCAAATCACCGCCAACTTCCGTGCCGTACAACGCCTGAGTTGTCACTTCCAAATCGGCAATCGGCTCGCCGGTGGATTCCCGCACATTCTGCAGGGTGATATTCGCCCCCATCGCCTGCAACACATCCAGCAATCCGGTGCGGGTGTCGTTGACATTCACATTGGTGAGCCGCAAATGGCTGTCGGGAACCAGCAGCCCCGCCACCAGCGGGAAAGCGGCGGAAGAGAAATCGCCGGGGATGGTGAAATTGAACGCCGGCAAGGGGTGTTCGGGGGGGGAAATGGTGATGTTCGTGCCGTCCGTTTCCACCGTCACCCCGAGTGCATCCAAAATACGTTCCGTGTGGTCGCGGGCGGGTCCGGGTTGGCGAACCGTCGTCTTTCCGGCGGCGAAGAGTCCCGCCAGCAGGATGGCGCTTTTCACCTGCCCGCTGGGAATCGGCATGGCGTAATCAATGCCGTGCAGTGTTTTGCCGGTGATGCGCAGCGGCGGATAGCCGCCATTGGTGTCAATCGCTGCGCCCATTTGCCGCAGGGGGCGCGCCACCCGCGACATCGGACGGCGGCGCAAGCCCTCGTGCCCGTCCAGCACCGCCGAAAAATTCTGCCCCGCCAGAACGCCCGCCAGCAGGCGCATCGTCGTGCCGGAACCGTGGCAACTCAACGGGGCGGCGGGGGCGGACAGTCCGGTCAAACCCACGCCATGCACCACCAAATCAGTGGCGGTTTCCGACTGAGCCGTGGCTTCGATGCGCACGCCCAATGCCCGCAACGCTTCGATGGTGGCGTTGCAATCGCCGGCGGGCAGCCAGTCATTTAAATAAGATGTTCCTTCCGCCAACGCCGCCAAAATTATGGTGCGATGAGAGATGGATTTGTCGCCGGGAATGGTGATTGTTCCCCGTAATCCTGCTGAAGGGAAAATGGTCAGGGGCATGATTGAAACCTCACGTGCGATGATGGTCTTGCTTTCAGAGTTATTTTTGGCAAACAAACGCCACAACTTCTTTTTTAATATAAAAATACCCGGATGTCCGGATAGCTTGAGTCACACGGTCTTTAAATTGTTGTTCAATGGTATTCAAACGGTCTGAGGATGTGCGGGTACGGGCGAGCGCATTGGTGGAAAGGACATACGCCCACAGCAAATCGGCGTCGGTCACGCGGAGGGAATCGTCGAAGGGGTGGCGGGTGACCCGTCTGAAACGCACCCGAAACAGCGACGCCGCCGTGTCGGGGTCGAACACTGCCGCCGAATTCTTGGGCGGTTCGACGCCCAGCAGTTCACCCACCAGCCGCCACAATTCACGCATGTGCCCCGTGCCGTTCAACGCGGCAACCAGCTTCCCCTGCGGACGCAACACCCGCCAGAGTTCGGCGACTGCTTTGGCGGGGTCGGGTACGTGATAGAGCATATGGTTGGCGAAAACGCGGTCGAAATGGTTTTCGGGGAGGGGGAGTGCCATCACATCGCCTTCGATGGCGCGCCACGATGAAACGCGATTCGCCAGCGTCTCCGCCGCCGTGGCGACCATCCCCCGCGACAGGTCAAGCAGGGTGACGTCCAATTGCGCGGGGTGTTCCACCGAGAAATTTTCTTCCCACAGTGTCCCGTTCCCACAACCGACATCCAGCAGCGTATGGTTCGCCTCTACCCGCCCCATTCCAAACACCCATACCATCCAATTTTGGGGATTGACGCTGAAACGCTGGTGCAGCAATTGTCGCGCAGCCAGATTTTCATCCGTGCGGTACTGCGCGGTTTTCAGATAAATCGGGTCGTTCCAAAATTCAGGTTGGGGAGACATATTACGCCCTCTCAACGGTTACACCAGACACTATAAACGAAGAAGCCCAACTTTTAAAATTTGGGGCGCGCTTTTTTGCGTATTCAGGTTGCTTCCGGCGGGTACAATTCCGTGCGACAGGTTTGCGCCGCCATTAACATTGTCCGCAGGCGAGTTTCATCTTCCGCAACGAGCGCCTCAACAAACGCCGACAATTCCCCGCCGAAGCGGTTGAGCATGGCAATGACCATATCGGCATTGGTCAGCAAAATATCCAACATCATCGTCACATCGGATGCCGCCAGCCGGGACGTATCTTTAAATCCCGAAGCGGCAACCTGCCAGACCATCGGGTCATCGTCCGCCACCTGTTGCACTGTGCGCACCAACCCCGCCGAAAGAAGATAGGGCAGATGGCTGATTGCCGCCACCAACTTGTCGTGCCGGGCGGGCAGCAAAGGGAGCGGCTTCGCGCCCACGGCACGCGCCAACAGCGAGATGGTCTCCACCGCGTGCGGCGGGGTGCGCTCAAGGGGCGCAACCACCCACGTTGCCCCGTCATACAGCGCGGGGTCGGCGGCGGCAAGCCCAGACGTTTCTTTGCCGCACATCGGGTGTGAGCCCACCGGATGCACCGTCGGGGGCAGATTGTCCAGCGCCGCCAAAATGCGGCGTTTGGTGCTCCCCACATCGGTGACGATTGCGCCCGCTTTCAAAAACGGGGCGAAAGTGCTCACCTGCGATACCAGCACCCGCACCGGGGTGGAAAATATCACCACATCGGCGTCCGCCAGCGCGAGCGCGGGGTCGGTGGTTGCCATATCGACGGCGTGCCGGGCTTCAGCGGCGACGGCGGCTTCCGGGCGGCGCACCAGCGCCACCACCCGGCGGCAGAGGGCGTCGCGCTTGAGGCGGAGCGCCAGCGAGCCACCCATCAGCCCCAAGCCGACGATGGTGATTTGCAGTGAGTTCAGTGCGGTAAAGTCAGGTTCATCCATAGTGAAAAAGTTTATTGCACCGTACGGTCAACCGCGCTCGCAATCCGCGAAAGGCGTTCCATCAGTTCCCCGAAACGGCGCGGTTTCAACGATTGTGCGCCATCGGACATGGCGAGTTCCGGCTGATGGTGGACTTCGATGATAAGCCCGTCGGCACCGGCGGCAATGCCCGCCAAACTCGCCGATTTGACCAGATTCCATTTGCCGGTGGCATGGCTGGGGTCAACAATGACCGGCAGATGGGTCAGTTCTTTCAGCACCGGCACGGCATTAATATCCAGCGTGTTGCGGGTGTACGTTTCAAAGGTACGGATACCCCGTTCACACAGCATCACCTGACTGTTGCCATGTGCCAAAATATATTCGGCGCTCATCAGAAGTTCCTCTATGGTACTCATCATCCCCCGTTTCAGCAAAACGGGCAAGTGCGAGCGACCGACGGCTTTCAGCAGTGCATAATTTTGCATATTGCGCGCGCCAATCTGCAAAACATCGGCGTATTTTTCAATGATGGGCAATTCTTCCGGCGACATCACTTCGGTGACGATGGGCAAGCCCGTTCTGTCGCGGGCTTCAGCCAAAATGTGCAGCCCTTCTTCCCCCAACCCCTGGAAGCTGTAAGGGGAAGTGCGCGGCTTGAAGGCGCCACCGCGCAGCAGATGCGCGCCCATCTCTTTCACCGATGCGGCGATGGCGAAGAGTTGTTCGCGGCTCTCCACCGAACAGGGTCCGGCAATCACGGTGATTTGGTCGTCGCCGATGCGGTGCTCGCCCACGGTGACGATGGTATTTTCGGGGTGGAAATCTCGGCTGGCGAGTTTGAAGGGGCGGCTCACCGGCATCACCCGTTCAACGCCGGGCAGGCGCAGGATGTTTCCGTCGGTGATGGCGGTTTTGTCGCCCACCACCCCGATGATGGTGCGCTCCTGTCCGGTGGAAAGGTGGGTCTGCAAGCCGTGGCTTTCGATGTACGTTTGCACGGCGGCAATATCATCGGCGGTTACATTCATTTTCATAATCACAATCATAGCGGCAATCTCCTTTTTTGCGTCTATCAGTGCGGCGATGGGGGTGGGGCGCAGGCATAGCGGGTTAGCGTGACCAATGTCCCTCCGCAAAGTGTGAGGGGGCAGTCTTCGCCTCCCGCGGGTGTTGGGTGATGACGGCAGGTGGGGCAACAACAAACGGCGGTTTCATAAGTCAATCTCCTTTTTTACGCCTGTGTATCCGGTACAGATACAGCAGCCAATTCCAACATCGATTTTCTATCCGGTCGCAACGTTGCGGCATCTTTCAAATAGATATGTTTTATCTCTTTCAACGATTTGGTGGTATTCCAGTGACACAATATCCGAATACATTTCGGCAAGCCGTGCGGGACAGCCATTTCATGCCCGCACAAGAGTGCGCTATCCATCCAACCGAGCTTGCGCGCCGCCAAAGCGGGGTACTCCGCGTTCAAGTCGGGGGTGGTGGTGAAAATCACGCTGGCGACATCCTCAGGGTCAATCCCGTTTGCGGCAATCATCCGCGCGAGCAGTTCTTCGGTGGCTTGCAAAATTTCTGCGGCGGAGTTGTGTTCAACGGTGGTGGCGCCGCGCACACCTCGACATACGATTTTCATTTTTACTCCTCTATAAAAAAACAACAAATTTTGCCAACAAAAAAGCGCCCTGCATAATATGCGGGACGCTCTGGATAACCGAAATTTTCAATCAACGATTATACGCTCTCTGCGCCCCGCCGGACTGCCAAAAATAAAAATAGCCCCAAAAATAAAAAGCGTTCACCAACGCTTTGGCGAACGCAAAAAAGCCGGTCAATTTGCCGGATGTTGCGGGCTGTTTGATTGCGGAACGTAACTGTAAATCGCGTATCATCTATCGTCTCTTGGCTAAAGATGGCAAAATCATATCACAGAGACCCTGCTGTGTCAAATTAATTTCTGTGACAATTGTCAAACAGCGAATGTCAATTATAATAAACGTATGACAATAAAACGATTACCGCTACCATTGCTATTGAAGTTAGGGAAAATCATCACCGTAAAAATTGACCGCCCGCTGGGGTCGCAGCACCCGGAACACGGATTTCGATACCCCATTAATTACGGGTACGTCCCCAATCATCCCGCGCCGGACGGCGATTATCTGGATGCGTATGTGCTGGGAGTGGAAAAACCGGTGCAAACATTCACCGGAAAATGCATCGCCATCATTCACCGCACCGATGATAATGACGACAAATTGGTGCTCGCCCCACCGAGAACACATTTCACCGCAGATGAGATTCTGGCGGCGGTGAAGTTTCAGGAACAACATTTTCAATCGATGCTGGTTATGGCATCAGAATCATAATAATTGCAACTCACAAAAAAAGGAAGACCAATGCCCGAAGAAGAAGTTTTAACCCAATCGCCTGTTGATGTGGCAATGTTTATTGACTGGGAAAATATGCACGGGTTCATCCGTGGCAAAGCGAATATCTCCGCACTGCGTGAAGTTGCGGAAGGCTACGGGCGGCTCGTGCTGGCAAAAGCATATGCCGACTGGCGCGAATCGCGCTTCCAGCAGGATTCGCTGGTGCTGTACAAAATCGGTTTCGAGCCGGTTTACGTGCCCGCCGGTTTCAAAAACAATGTGGACGTGAAACTCGCCACCGATTGCATTGATTTCGCCTACAAGCACCCCAATATCGGCGTGTTCATTCTGGTCACCGGCGACGGCGATTTCATCCACGTGGTGTCCGCACTGCGCCCGCTGGGGAAACGAGTGATTGTCATCGCACAGTCGAACAATGCTTCCAGCCGTCTGGGCGATTTGGTGGACACATTGCTGATTTACGACCAGGATGTCAACCCCAGTTCGTCGCCCGCGCCCACGCGCTCCGCGAAGGTGAAAAACGGCAAAAAACTGGAAGATGTCTACAAGAAAATCGTGACCCTGCTCAAACAGGAATAAGGCTCGCCCATCCTACTCACCAACGTGAAGCAAAAGCTCATTCGCGCCTACAACGGTAATTTCGACCAGCGCGATTACGGATTTGAAAAATTCAAAACGATGATGGAAAACGGCGAGAAACAGGGCTATTTCGTCCTCAACACCGCCGGTCTGCGAGACTGGCTCACCCTGCCCCAAACCAACAAACGCAATGGCAACGCCGAACTCCCCGACGAAGTGGACACCCTTTTCCCGGAAATCGTCACGATTTTGCGCACGCTTGACCAGAAGAAGGTTTTGCTGTCGGTCATCAAACAAGCCCTCACGGAAAAATACGGCGGGTTTGATGAATCGGTGTACGGGTACAACCAATTCAAACAATTGATGGAGGAAGGTCAGCGGCAGGGGTTCTTCAAATTGGGCATGGATGACAAACAAGGGGCGTATGCCTTTTTGCCCTAACCGTTTATGAACATTCCCCTCTTCGCGCCCTACGTGCGCCTGCTGTCCGACAACCGGCAATATCGCTGGTTGTGGTTCAGTCAGGTCATCAGCCTCACCGGCGATTGGTTCAACCTAATCGCCACCACCACACTGATTGCCAAACTGTCCGGTTCCGGGCTGGCAATCAGTGGGCTTTTTGTGGCGCGAATGCTCCCCCCGTTTCTGCTGGGTCCCGTGGTCGGCGTGGTTGCCGACCGCTTTGACCGCAAGAAAATCCTCATCGCCGCCGACATCTTGCGCGCGGCAGTTGTGCCCGGTTTCCTGCTGGTGCGCACCGAACGCGATTTATGGCTATTGTACGCCATCATCATCGTGCAATTGAGCATCAGCTCGTTTTTTGAACCGGCGCGCTCGGCGATGATGCCCGCCATCGTTTCCCGGAAAAATCTGGTCACCGCCAACGCCCTCGACAGCACCACTTGGAGCACCATGCTCGCGGTGGGCGCGGCGCTCGGCGGGGTGGCGACGGCGCTACTGGGCATCACCGCCGCCTTTCTGATTGACTCCATCACCTTTCTGGTGTCGGCATGGTGCGTGTGGCATCTGCATTCCCCCGCCCGCGACGACGCAAATATCCCCCACCAAAACGGTTTCACCAGCTACATTGATGGCTTGCGCTACCTGTGGCATCGCCCGCGCATTCTGGCGCTCACCCTGGTGAAAGCCGCCGCCGCGCTCAGTTTCGGCGCAATGGACATCATACAGGTGGAATTTGCGAATACCACCTTTCGCATCGGGGCGGACAGTTCCGCCACCCTGGGGATAATCTACACTGCCATCGGCATCGGCACGGGATTAGCTCCGCTAATTGCCCAAAAATACACCGGCGAAAATGTCCGCGCGATGCACTGGGCAATCACAGCGGCTTTCGCGCTGAGCGTCGCCGGTTTTCTGGGGATGGCATGGTCGCCCACACTGGCG
Source organism: Chloroflexota bacterium (assembly GCA_024278725.1). Lineage (GTDB taxonomy): Bacteria > Chloroflexota > Anaerolineae > 4572-78 > 4572-78 > JANTHQ01. The sequence goes on along the minus strand of JAJRSQ010000039.1, from coordinate 3,356 downwards.
ATTTTGCTGCTGGCAACCATCATTCGCACCGGCGGTAGTGGGGTGGCGTGGGTATTTTCCTCCGCGTTGCTGCAAATGCACGTCCCCGGCGGCTTTCGCGGGCGCGTCTTCGCCTTCGACCTCGCCGCCTTCACCCTCGCCGCCGCAACCTCAACCACATTGGCGGGCTACGCCATCGACCAAACCCCTCTCTCCGCGCGGGGCATCGCGCTGGTGAGCGCGGCGGTCAGCGTGGTGACGCTCGCTGCGTGGAGCACCTATCATTACAATTTCCGACGGGCAGCCCCCGCCGATGCCGCGCTGAACCCCTAACCGGCAGGCGCAATTATTCGCCCGTTCAACAAATCTCTGCTATAATTTGAGACATTATGACAAAATTAACACACCTCGATGAAAAAGGGCGGGCACGTATGGTAGATGTGGGACACAAGTCCGACACCCGCCGCGAAGCCATCGCGCGCGGACGCATCACCATGCAACCCGAAACACTCAACTTAATTCAGGAAGGCGGCATCCCGAAGGGCGATGTGCTGGCTGTGGCGCAGGTCGCCGGTATTATGGCGGCAAAACAGACGCACACCCTCATCCCGATGTGCCATCCCCTGCTGATAACCCACGTCGGCTTGAATTTTGACCCCCGTCCCGCCGATGAAAGCGGGCTGGCAGCCATCGACATTGAAGCCACCGTGCGCCTCAAAGGGCAAACCGGGGTGGAGATGGAAGCGCTCACCGCGGTGAGCGTGGCGGCGCTGACCATTTACGATATGTGCAAAGCCGTTGACCGCGCTATGCGCATCGAAGCGGTGCGGCTGGCGAAAAAGACGGGCGGCAAAAGCGGCGACGTTATTTTGGAGTGAGTATGAACATCAACGTAAAATTTTTTGCACGCTACAAAGAACTCGCGGGCACGGGCAGCACCAGCGCCCAACTGCCGGAAAACAGCACCCTCGCCGATTTGCTGGCGCACCTGCAACAACAATTTCCCACCCTGAAGCTCACGCCGAAACGCACCCTGCTTTCCGTGAATGAAGATTTCGGCACGCCGGACACCATCCTGCACGACGGAGATAACGTCGCCATCTTCCCCCCGGTGAGCGGCGGCAGCGACAGCCGGAAATTCGCGCTCACCACCGACGACATTTCCATCGAAGCGGTGTCGCAAATGGTGGTGCGGACGCACACCGGCGCAGTGGTCACTTTCACGGGGGTGGTGCGCGACAATTCCGAAGGAAAAGCGGTGGACAGTTTGGAATATGAAGCGTACCATTCGATGGCAATTGCCAAAATGGAACAAATCGCCGCCGAAGTGCGCGAAAAATACCCCAACATCGTGGACGTGGCAATGGTGCAGCGCATCGGGCATTTGGATGTGGGCGATGTGGCAGTGGTCATCGCCGTTTCCAGCGGACACCGCTATGACGGCTGTTTTGAAGCGTGCCGGTACAGCATTGAACGGCTGAAAGAAATCGTCCCCATCTGGAAAAAAGAATTCGGTCCCGACGGCGCAGAATGGGTGGAAGGCGACCACAATCCAAGTTTAGCATAACGTTTCGAGTTTGCGGTTTCGAGTTTCCCTCCCCCTGAAACTCAAAACCCGAAACCCGGAACCCGAATGAGGTTCAAAATGAATAACACACAAACTCGCACCCCATTGGGACATTCATTCAACGACCCCACCCTGTTGCGTCGCGCGATGACGCACCGGTCATACCTGAATGAAAATCCGAACTATACCCTGGAAGACAACGAGCGCCTCGAATTTCTGGGCGACGCCATCCTCGATTTCGTCACGGCGGAATATCTCTACCACCGTTTTCCGGGCGAAAAAGAAGGCGAACTCACCAGCCTGCGCTCGGCATTGGTGCGCACGGAAATGCTCGCCGATTTCGCCCGGCGCATCGAATTGGGCGTGTTCCTGTACATGGGCAAAGGGGAAGAGGATACCGGCGGCAGAGAACGCCCCGCCATTTTATGCGGCGCCTTCGAGGCGTTCATCGGCGCGTTGTATCTGGACAAAGGACTTCCCGCCGTGCAGCAATTCATCACCCCGTTCATCGAAGGGGAAATCGATGAAATACTGCGCACGAAAAGCCATCACGATGCCAAAAGCCAATTTCAGGAAATAGCACAGGGCTTCCACAAAATTACACCCAAGTACAAAACTATCGCCGAAGAGGGACCCGACCACGCGAAAACTTTTGTGGTGGCGGTCTATTTGAATGACACCGAATACGGGCGCGGCAAAGGGACGAATAAACAGCGCGCGGCGCAAACCGCCGCCCAAGCCGCCATCGAAAAAATCACGGCTGAAATGAAGGGCACAAAACGCTAATGCGACTCAAAACGCTTGAGATTCAAGGCTACAAATCGTTTGCCACCAAATCGCTATTCCAGTTCGACCACGGCATCACGGCGATTGTGGGACCCAACGGCAGCGGAAAATCCAACGTGTCGGATGCCATTCGCTGGGCACTGGGCGAACAAAGTTACAGCAACCTGCGCGGACAGCGCACCGCCGATATGATTTTCGCCGGGTCGAACAAACGGGCGCAAATGGGGATGGCTTCGGTCTCCATCGTCCTCGACAATACCGACGGCTCGCTGCCGCTGGATTACACCGAAGTGACCATCACCCGCCGCGCGTACCGTTCCGGCGAAAACGAATATCTCATCAACAATAACCGGGTGCGATTGAAAGATGTGGCGGCAATTCTGGCGCGGGGCGGGCTGGCGCGGCAAACGTACACTTCCATCGGGCAGGGTACAATTGACCGGGCGTTATCGTTACGCGCAGAAGAGCGCCGCCAACTCTTCGAAGAAGCGGCGGGTATCACCTATCATCGCCAGCGCCGCGCCCAAACCCTGAACAAGTTGGATGAAACGCACAACAATCTTTTGCGGGTCAACGACATCGCCAAAGAAATTGAACCCCGATTGCGCCGTTTGGAACGCCAAGCCGCCAGAGTGGAAAAACACAAAATCATCAGCCTGCATTTAAATGGGCTGCTGAAAGTTTGGTACGGCTACCAGTGGCAACGGAAACAGGAAGCACTGCGGCTCGCCAAAACCCGCGCCGACGCCGGGGAGGAAAATCTGGCGGAACAACGGGAACGGCTCGCCGAGATTGAAGCCGCCATCAAAACCCTGCGCGCCCGTCAAACCGAAATTCGGGGGGATTTGGGCGGCTGGCACGCCAACAGCAGCCAGCTTCACCATCAGGCGGAAGCGTTGCAGCGCGAACTCGCCGTGGGGGAAGAACGGGCGCGGCAATTGGCGGCACAGCGCGAAGAATTCATCTCGGAAGTGGAACTGCTCGAAACGCAATTGCAGCATCAAAAAGAGGTGGTGCAGCAGGC
>JAJRSQ010000038.1 GCA_024278725.1 Chloroflexota bacterium | reverse complement strand
TCGAAGCGGATGATGTAACCACCTTCACCGTCACCACGGCTGTCCGCGGCTTTACAAGCGATTTCCTCGAACAGTTCCGGGGAAATGGTGGGCATTTGGTCGGCGCTGTAGCCCAATTCTTCCAGCCAAGTTTTGTTGTAGTACAACACTTCCATGGAACGGTTGGGCGGGAAGCCGAGGCGTTCATTGTTGAATGCCGGATGCACGTCCTGCATGAAGATACCGGGCGAGAAGTCGGCTACGTCTGCTTCACTCAAACCCCAGTACGGGTCGTTGACGTAGGTGTTCATATCGGTGAGCGCGTCCACAGAGGCGTAGAAGGCTTCATCGTTCTGGTAACCGACGACGATTTGGGGCAGGTCACCACTGGTGATGCCGGCGCCCATTTTGTCGCGGATGTCGCCATAGCTGCCCTGATTGACGGCTTCAACGGTGATGCCGTAGGGGTTTTCATTGTTGAATTGGTCAACAATGGCTTGCAGTTTTTCTTCGCGGCTGCCACGGTGGTTGTGCCACCAGGTGACGGTTTGACCGGTGGGGTCAATGCCTGCCAACGGACCATCGGGGGCGGGGGCTTCGGGCCACACGAATTCGGGCACTGCCATAGAGGTATCTTCTTCGGCGGGGGCGGGCGGGTTGCCCATGTATTCTGCCCAACCGGTGGAGAGTTTCCCGGCTTTGATGTCTTCGGCAATGGAATCCAGGTCGGCTTGCAGGTCAGCGGAAACGAGACCGGCGTTGTCATGGTAGTCGGCTAATTGCACGCCACCATTTGCCAGGGTGTAATGATGCACGCCACCTTCAAAAGTGCCGTTTACCAACGCTTCAATGGCTTGGTAGGAAACGAGGTCAACACGTTTGAGGACGCTGGTGAGGTAGGTTTCTTTGTATTCGGGGGCGCTGTCGTACCAGTCTTGGTCAACGCCAATCATCAGCATACCGCGGTCTTTGGCGGCGGCGGCAGTTCCCAGCCCAACAGGACCGGCAACCGGCATTACAATGTCGGCGCCTTCATCGAACAAGTTTTCAGCGAAGGTACGACCATCGTCGAGGCTGTCGAAGTTGCCGGTGAAGAGACCATCACCTTTTTCGGTGCTCCAGCCCAAAACTTCCACGTTGGTGCCGTTTTGCTGGTTGTAGTAATCAACACCTTTTTCAAAACCAACCATGAAGATGACCACGGGGGGAATGTTGATACCACCGAAGGTACCGACTTTTCCGGTTTTGGTCACGCCGGCGGCGAGGTAACCTGCCAAGAACGCGGCTTCATCGGTCGAGAAGTTCGACTGCCAGATGTTCGGCGCGCTGAGGTAGTCCACGTCAATGATGGCGAATTTTGCATCGGGGTTGGCTTCGGCGGCGGCTTGCGTTGCGTCACCCAGCAAGAAACCGACGGTGGTAATCAGGTCGTATCCCTGTTGCAGGAATTCGTTGATGTTCTTTTCGTAATCGGTTTGTTGTTGGGATTCAAGGAAGTTCACTTCAACGCCAAAGTCGAGTTCGGCATCCTGCATCCCTTGCCATGCCAGTTCGTTGAAGCTGGCATCATTGATGCCACCCACGTCGGTGACCTGCCCAACCTTGAAGGTTGCGGCGGGCGCTTCCGTCGGCGCGGCTGCGGGGGCTTCTGTTGCAACCGCAGGGGCTTCCGTCGGGGCTGCGGCGGGCGCTTCAGTAGGTTGTTCTTGTGCCGGAGCTTGTGTCGGCGCTGCGCCACCACAGGCGGCAACAACCAACGCAATAGCTACCAGCAAGACCATAATTAGCGAGAGTCGCTTAGTCATAATTTTAAATCTCCTCCAGATTCATTTTCTAAAAAGATTTTCTAGCGAATGGTGTTTACTGCAAAAGTATGGTTAGGCTACTTCGCATCACCTCCTTTAAGGTTGCCAAAAAGCAAGTTTATTTTACCCTTTTAAGCCACTCAAGGCAATTCCTTCAGTAAATTGTTTTTGCGTAAAGAAATAAATTAGCAACACCGGCAACATCGTTATTACCGCGCCTGCCATTTGCAGGTGAATGCGTTGCTGCTCTTCATCCAAAAAGTTGGTCAGCCCTACCGCAATGGGACGCCAATCGGCGCTATTGGTTACCAAAAGGGGCCACGCCAGCGCATTCCAAGAGCCGATGAACGAGAAAATAATCACAGTCATGATGGGGGCGCGAGAGAGCGGCAAAACCACACTGGTTAAAAATCGAAAATGTCCGGCGCCGTCAATCTTCGCCGCGTCGAACAAATCTCGCGGAATTTGGGCGAAAAATTGTCGCAATAAAAAGATGCTGAACACACTGCCCATAAACGGAATGGTGAGCGCGGGCCAGTTGTCAACCCAGCTGATGGGACCGATGCGCCCCAACCATGTCACGGTCAAAAAGTTGGGGAGCAACAACACCATTTCCGGAATGAAAATTGTGGACAGCAACAATGAAAACAGAAAATCCTTGCCTTTGAACTCCATCCGAGCGAACGCATACGCCGCCAACGTGCTGAACAACACAATTCCGGTCACGGTAATGGTGGTGATGATGACACTGTTGACAAAATATTCGGAAAATTGCGCCTGCTCCCATGCCACAATGAAGTTTTCATAGCGCAATTGTCCCGGAAACCAGCGGAAGGCAATCGCTTCCGCGCGGGTCATAAACGATGCCGCAATTGTCCAATACATCGGCAGAACCATCGCAATGCCGCCCACCGACAGTATAATGTAGACGATGATGTTCCACCATTTAATGGGTTTTCGCCGGGGCGATGATTGAGATGCAGTCATACTAGCCATAGAATACCCGTTTCCCTTGAATGCTATTATTTACCAAAGTCAGAATCAGCACAACGCCGAACAGCACAAACGCCACTGCCGTTCCGTAACCATAGCGATTGTTGGTTTTGATTAAGTCCCAAATAACCATGCTCATCGTATCTACGGTGCGCAGCGCGGCGGCGTTACGTAAAACAAATACGTGGTTGAACGCTTTAAACGTCCCGATAACACCCAGCAACGACAAAAAGTAGGTAATCGGCGACAGCAATGGCAGCGTCACGTGCCGGAATGCCTGCCAGCGATTCGCGCCGTCAATTTCCGCCGCTTCATACAATGAGCGCGGCACGCTGCCCAACCCCGCCAGGAAAATCACGGCGTTGTAGCCTGAATAGGTCCATATCCCAAACAAAATGATGACCACCAGCGCCAAACTGGGACCGGAGACGCCAAAAATGGTGAAGACGGGACGCGGCTCCAGCAACCATTTGAGCGGTTCCTGCCCCAGCATCCCCAATATATTGTTCATCATTCCGGTGGGACGATTTGAAAACATAATGCGGAAGACGGATGCGCTCGCCACCGCGGGGGTGATGTACGGAATAAAATAGACCATCCGGAAGAAGGATTTCGCCTTTATATCCTGATACAGGAGGTACGCAATCCCCAACCCGACCGCCAGTTGGATGGGCACTGTGCCGAGTGAATACCATGCCGTTATCATCAACCCCTGCCACAGAGCCTTATCGCCTGCGGCAATGATGGGTGGCACTTCTCCCGCCAGTATCCACGCGCCCCCCAGCAGGGTAATCGCGGCAAACGCACCGGCGAGCATTTTAGGGGTGCTGTCCTGCCGCTGGGCATATTGCCACACCTGCCATGACACATACAACAGCACCAGCCCCGCCATCACCGAGAGGATTTGGGGCCACAACGCAATTTCCTGTCCCTTCTCCATCGCTTTGGCATATTCCAGTTGAATGCTATCCCACGTGAATTCCGCAATCAGAAACCCTATCCATCCGGCAAATGTCATACGGTAAAAAATGCCCAAAAACTTCGCGCCATCACGCGATTTCAGGAAATAATTCAGGGCAAAATAAACAATGAGACCCAGCGCCAGCCATAATAACGCCGACTGACGCGCCTGCACCACGGATTCAACCTGAAACGCCTCGCGGAAAAGCTGAACATACAATTCGCGCGTGCGCACTACCCGCTGAACCTTCTGTCCGATGGATAGAATTTCAGGCAATACCAGCACGATGAATTTCAGGAAATAGTACGTGCCGGACGCAAAAAACGCACCGGGAAAAAGATACAACCACGATTGCATCCCTTTCTCTTTGCCGGTGCGCCATGCATGTTTGAGCGCTTGAATTGCCAACCAAATTGTACCCAAGGCTATTAAAAAGGCAACAATATATGCCAGATTATCCATAGCTTTGGTATAGTTCGCAAACCCTAAAAACGTCCCTTGCTTGATTTTCCACTTGTACATACTCACATACAGTGAAAACGCAACCGGATACAGCCCAAACGCGAAAATCAACGACATTGCGGGGAATAAAAACAGGTACGCCGTGAAGTTTTCCTTCAAAATGCGTCCCCGTTTCCCGGACAAAAATCCTCGTGGTTGTCGGGCGGTGGTGGCGTTTGCAGTGGTTATGCTACTAGCCATACGTGTTGTCATCTCCTTCATCGGATGAATTTACTATCCCAAACATATTTTTCGTGCATGCAAGAATACACTAATGTCCAATTTTTTTCAAACAGTGCAACCCCTCATGGAGGTCTCCTCAATGTACCACGAATTGAAAATTTTTTCAAATTTTTTTCAAAGCCAACCAAACATAAATATCTTTACGCCGCGCCCGCAACGTGGTATACTATCCTATATCCACCATCGCTACACAATTTTTGAGAGGGTTTTATGGACACGGGTGTGAATTCTGCCATTCACTGGTTGCAGCAAGAGAATATCCGGCTAAAGAAAGAAAACGCCGAGCTGAAAGAAGAGGTCGCGGCATTTCAATCGTATTTGCGGGGCATTTCTGCGCTGTATGAAGCCACCTCCACCATCGCCACGCAAGATAATCTGTATAAATTGCTGGATGAAATTCTGTATCAGGCGTTGCTGGTCATTGACACCGACCACGGCTCGCTGCTGCTACTGGACGAGGAAAGCCATGAGCTGGTGTTCGTGCTGGTGCATGGCGAATTCCGAGACTCGCTGCAAGGGTATCGCATGGATTGGCATAAGGGGGTGGCGGGCTGGGTGGTCAAACACGGCGAGCCGCTGGTGGTGAATCAGGCGCACATCGACCCCCGATTTTCGCCGGAGGTGGACAATACCTTCGGGATGCACACGCAAGATATTCTGGCTGTGCCCCTGAAACACGGTGAACGGGTGATGGGGGTCATCGAGCTGGTTAACAAACGGCACGAGCAATCGTTCAACAACACGGACGCGATGATTTTGTCGCTTCTGGGCAACTTCGCGGCGATGGCGCTGGCGCATCTGGAAGAAATTCTGGAAATGACCGACGAATAATTTTCCCCCCAAAAATCAAAAAGAGAGCCCCCCCGATGCGGAGAGTCTCTCTTTTTTTTTCGTCACATTATTGCCGGTCGAAGGTGATTTCGGCGAAACCCTGCCCATCCACGAACAGTTTCACGGCAATGCCCGCGCCATCAATCCCGACGATATATTTTCCGGGCCACAACCCGCCGAAATCGCACGCGCCGCCGCCGTACTCCAGCTTTGTGCCGGTATAGCACGTCGCGGAAAAGTCGTTGGCTTCCGAGCGGATGGTAATGGGCAACCCTTTCACGCCGGTGCGCACAATAATGGTCGACCACACCCCGTTGGCGGGTTCCGTGCCGCTGGTATTCTTCACTACCTGTCCTTACCATCCCGTCGGAGAGCGCGGGGGCGGGTCTTGGGTGACATTCTCGAAGGTGAATTCCACCAGAATGCGCTGTCCCGCATCCACCCGGGCAGTCACCACATCCGATTCATCCCGGTCAACCCAAACCTGCCAGTCGCCGGGAGACAGCCCTTTCATCCCCATGGTTGCCCAGCCGAATTCGGAGGAATTGGCGGTGACCAATCGGATTTCAGTGCCGCCCTGCTTCAAAATCACCGGCACATCCAGCGCGCCGATGGTGCGCACCATGATAGTGGTGTTGCCGTCGGGGTCGGGGAAATTGGCGGTTTGCGCGCCCACCCACTTGTTCACCGATTCCACTACCGTCACCGAGCCGTCCCACATTTGGGAAATATCCTGATATTCCGGCGCGCCGGGGGCAACATATGCCGGCGCGGCAGGCGTTGCGGTCGCCGTCACCGTCGCGGCGGCGGGGGATGCGGGGGTCGTCTGCGCGGCGGCAGTGCCGGGGATGGTCAGCGTTTGCCCCACATAGATGAAACCGGCGTCGGAAAGATTGTTCGCCTGCACAATGTCCCACTGCGACACCCCGTAGCGGTAGGCAATATTGATGACGGTATCGCCCGCCTGCACGGTATATCGGGTGTCGGAGGCGGTCGGGGTGGCAGTGCCGCCGGGGATGCACAATTGCTGTCCGGCGAAAATCGTATCGCTGAACAGGTTGTTCGCGCTCGCCAGCGTATTCGCCGAAACGCCGTTTTGCCACGCAATGGTCGAAAGGGTGTCTCCCCACTGAACGGTATATTGGGTGGTGCAACTGTTCGCCCCCGAAACGGATGGCGCAACCGCGCCGCCGGGAACCCGCAAAACTTGTCCGGTGTAAATGGTATCCACATCCGACAAATTATTGGTGGTGGCGAGTGTCTGCACGGAAGTGTTGAATTTCACGGCGACATCGTACAGTGTATCCCCCGGCTGAACGGTATAATAGCCCGTGGATGACGCTGTTACAGCGGCGGCAGTGCCGGGGATGGTCAGCGTTTGCCCCACAAAAATCATATCGGGGGAGGATAAACCGTTGGTGTCCATAATTTCCTGCACGGACACATCATACGCCAGCGCAATATCGCCGAGCGTATCGCCCGCCTGCACGGCGTAGGTGGTTCCCCCCTGCGCCAGCGCAGGCAGCGTCCAACCGAGCGCCAACAGTATGGTCAAAATTATCATCGAAACACGTTGTTTCATCATTATTTCCTCCGGCTGTGCCTGCATCCTGCAATCCACGCGATGGCGCACAGCATACATACTTCCTACTATACATAATACCGAATTGCGGATAATATGTCAAGTGAACGGGCGAGCGGTTGCCCCAAACTGACCGATTTAAAAAGTAGCATTTCCGCCCTTTCAATGATATAATTTCTGGCAGACAACTCACTCACCGTTTAAAGGAGATGCCCATGCGTGTTGTTGCGATGATTATGGCAGGTGGTGCCGGGACACGTCTCACCGCACTGTCCGATAATCGAGCCAAACCGGCGGTTCCCTTTGCCGGAAAATTCCGCATTATTGATTTCACCCTTTCCAATTGCGTGAATTCCGGCATTTTTGATGTCGCCATTCTGACCCAATACAAGCCCCATTCCCTCAACGACCATATCGGCATTGGCAAACCCTGGGACCTCGACCGCCAGCACGGTGGGGTACACCTGCTTCACCCGTATCAGGGCACGGCGCAGGAAGATTGGTACAGCGGCACGGCGAACGCCATCGCCCAGAATATCGACTTCATCCGCCGTTCCCAAGCCGATACCGTGCTCATCCTTTCCGGCGACCATATTTACGCGATGGATTACCGCAAAATGCTCGACTTCCACTATCGTTCGCAGGCGGATTTGACGCTGGCGGTGCGGAATGTTCCGCTGGAAGAGACTGACCGCTTCGGCATTATGACCGTGGATGATGATATGCAGGTGCGCGATTTCCACGAAAAGCCGAAAAACCGCGACAAAGGGACGCTGGCATCAATGGGAGTGTACATCTTCAAAACCGAAACGCTAATTGCGCGCTTGCAGGAAGACAGCCCGGAAACCCCGCGCATTGACTTCGGCGGGGATGTCATCCCCAGTATGATTCCGCGCGATAAAGTGATGGCGTTTCTGTTTGACGGCTATTGGGTGGATGTGGGGACGGTGCAATCCTATTGGGAAACCAATCTCGAACTCACCAATCCGATGCCGCCCCTGAATCTGTACGATTCCGATTGGGTGATTCACACCCGCAGTCAGGAACGTCCGCCGGTGAAAATTGACCCGCAGGGGCGGGTGAAACAGAGTCTGCTCTCCAACGGATGCGTGATTCGCGGCTCGGTGGAACATTCGATTCTCTCGCCGGGGGTGTATGTTTCGCCCGGCGCCATCATCCGCGATTCAATTATCCTGAACGACACATGGATTGGACCCGGCGCTATCATCGAAAAAACCATCATCGACACGGATGTGGTGGTCGGCGGCGGCGCGCTCATCGGCGCGGAGGGCGACGACACCCCCAACCGCAACATGCCCGAAAAGCTGAACACGGGCATCAACGTGATTGGGCAAGAGAGCGTCATTCCGATGGGCAAACGCATCGGGAAAAACGTGCTCATCAGCGCCAACACCACCGAAAACGACTTCCCCGACGGCGACATCCCCAGCGGGGAGACCATCAGCCCCACCAACGGACGGGAAAAGTGAGCGGGTGAGAGAGTGAGCAGGTGAGCCGGTGGGCGATTTGAGACTTGAGACCTGAAACTTGAACCCTGAAACTCGAAAGAGGAACGTTTATGAAAACACTGGCACTCATTATGGCGGGCGGCGCGAATCGAAACCTCAGCGTGCTGACCCAGATGCGGGCGGAAGCCGCGCTCCCCTTTGGCGCAAAATTCAGAATTGTGGATTTCGCCCTTTCCAATTGCAGTAATTCCGCAATTTACAACGTGGGTGTGCTGACCCAATACATGCCCCGCTCGCTCAACGACCACATCGGCGTGGGCAAACCGTGGGAGCTTGACCGCACCCGTGGCGGGGTGCGGCTGCTGCAACCCTATCTGGGACCCGGCATCACCGGCTGGGAAAAAGGCACCGCCGATGCCGTGCGCCGCAACATGGATTTTGTGGACGAGCAACGGGTGGACACCGTGCTGATTTTGGGCGGCAACCACGTCTATAAAATGGATTACCGCACCATGCTCCGCGTCCATCTGGAAACCGACGCCGACGTGACCATCGGGGTGCGCAGCGTCAACCCCTTCGAGACCCATCGCTTCGGCATTGTGACCACCGATGCCAACATGCGGGTGCTGAACTTTCAGGAAAAGCCCCAGCGCACCCGCGAAAATGTCGCCTCAATGGGCATATACGCCTTCAAAGCCTAAGTGCTGCGGAAACATCTCCGCAAATACCGCTCGCATCTGGACTTCGGGCGGGACGTCATCCCCGCCATGATTGCCCGAGACAAGCGGGTTTTCGCCTACAAATACGAGGGCTACTGGGCGAATGTGGGCACACTGCAAGCCTATTGGGAAGCCAATATGGCACTGCTGGCGGAAACGCCCGCGCTCGACATGTACGACCCCGATTGGGTCATCCACACCCCCAGCGAAGAGCAACCCCCCGTGAAAATCGGCGCCGGGGCGCACGTGGAAAACAACCTCCTTTCCAACGGCGCCATCGTGGACGGCACAGTGAAACATTCCGTGGTCTCATCGGGCGTTTACATCGCCGAAGGGGCGGTGGTGCGCAATTCCATCATCATGCACAACTGCAAAATCGGCGCGGGAGCCATCATCGACCGCGCCATCATCGACAAAGATGTGATTATCGGCGAAAACACGCACATCGGGCACGGCGATACCATCATCCCCAACAAAGACGCGCCGAAAATTCTGAACACCGGGCTGACCGTGGTGGGCAAAAATTCGAGCATCCCGCCCAACCTGAAAATCGGGCGCAACGTGGTGGTTGAACCGCACACCGCCGCCAAAAAATTCCCTGCCGACGGTGTGCCGAGTGGCGGAACGGTCTCATGATGAAACACATTATTTTTTGGCTGATGGTGTTGCCGGCAATCGCGGGTTGCGCCGCGTCCCCGTCCCCCGTTGCGAAAACCACATCTCAAGGGGCGAGCAAAGCAATGCTCATCACCAGCGCCGCGTTTGCGGCGGGCGAACCGATTCCCGCAAAGTATACCTGCACCGGCGCAGACACCTCGCCGCCGTTGGCGTGGGCAAACGCCCCCGACGGCACGCAATCGTTCGCCCTGATTTTCGATGACCCGGACGCGCCCGGCGGCACGTGGGTTCACTGGTTGCTCTTCAACCTCCCCGCCGACACGCGGGCGCTCGCCGAAAACACCGCCCCGCCCGACGGCACACGCATCGGCAAAAACAGTTGGGGGCGCACCGATTACGGCGGTCCCTGCCCGCCAAGCGGCACGCATCGCTATTTCTTCAAATTATACGCCCTAGATGCACCTCTCACGCTGGCGGCGGGCGCAAACAAATCGGAAATTGAAGCAGCGATGAATGGACACATTTTAGCACACGCCACATTGATGGGTATATTTGCTCGCTAGAACCACATCTCTGCCACACAAGCAACAACCACAGCAGCATACACCTCAACACATCCTTTTTTGATGAAATTGGAAATTCGCTTTATGCCATCAAAAATTCAAAGTAACTGTTCAGCCACAAATCAGGTTCTGTTGACGTTTGTTCAATTTCATTGAAAAATAGGGCGTAGGGGCAGAAAACGCATCATTCTGCCGGAAAAGATAAAACGTCAACACGCCCTAGAATAGAACACATATCGCACTGATTTTCACTGATTTTTCGGGAAATCCACTTGAAAATCTGCGCTAATCTCTGTAATCCGCGTTCTATTCCCCATCCATCTGAGCAGTCACAAATATTTTAAATTCGTCAACTTTTAAAGTACACAACATCTGTAAGGAGGGAAAAATGAAAGTCGGACGGATAGGCATAACCATTGGTCTTGGATTGACATGGATTATCTTCGTGATGCTATTTTTCTCGGGATTGACCGTTCCACCGATTTCGGCAGCCGGGAACACACTGACCGTTTGCGCCACCGGCTGTGATTACAGCGTTATCCAAGATGCCATTGATGCCGCAACAGACGGCGATACCATCAAAGTTGCCGAAGGAACCTATACTCACGTATTTTCACGGACGGGAATACGGCAGATTGCCTACATCAGCAAAACCATCACCTTACAGGGAGGCTACAGCACCACCGATTGGAACACCCCCGACCCTACCGCCCATCCCACCATCCTCGATGCGCAACACGGCGGGCGCGGCATTTACATCACCGATAACAGCTACCCGACGATTGACGGTATCCGTATCATCAATGGCAACGCCGCCGGTATGCTCGCAGACGGTCCCGACAATTTGGATGGTGGCGGGGGCATCTATATTCATCGGGCATACCCCACACTGAAAAACACCCAAATCGCAAGTTGCACCGCGCAGACCGGCGCCGGTATCTTCGGTTATTACGGGGCAATTACCGTCACTCAATCCAGCATCATATCCAACACGGTGGGAAAATGGGGTGGTGCGATGCGTGGTTTCGGAACCGCCGTCAACATACAAAACAGTATCATCGCCAGCAACGTAACCACCGACGGATATTCGATAGGCGGAGGGTTTTATCTGAACTTTAGTCGCCCGGCGATTTTCAGCCATAATGTTATCTCACACAATACTGCTGTCCAACTCGCAGGCGGTTTTTTTCTATCAAGCAGTGACTGCACTTTCACCGGCAATACCATTGCCAACAATGTTTCCGACATCAGCGGTGGAGGCGGTGGATTCATCTCAAATAGTCCTTGTGTTTTCACTGACAACATCATCAAAGGCAACCAAGCCTATTATGACGGGGGCGCTATCGGTATCAATACCCGCTCAACAGTCACCTTCAACAATAACTTCATCGAAAATAACGCTGCCGGACGGTATGGTGGCGGGCTGTACGCCTATTCCGATGCAACCATCACCCTGACCAACAACATTTTCCGTGGCAATGCCAGTACCGGCGGCAGCAGTGCCGGCATCACAGATGCCATAGGCGATGCGCTTGCCGTTGCCGGAGCACATGCCAACTTGTGGCACAACAATTTTGCAAACAACAGCGGGGGGCAAAATATCGGCATATATGTCACCGATTATACTTGGGGCGGCACACTGTACACCGGCACATTGATGCTCACCAACACTATTTTTGCCACCCAACCCACCGGCATTAAAGTTGACAACGGCAATATGGTCGGTATAGACGGCATTTTATGGTATAATGTGCCCATCACCGTCACGCAAGGTGTCACCGCGGTAGTATCCGTTCAACATCAAGCCAACGGCGACCCCCAATTTTTAACCGATGGCTATCATATTCCCGCCACCTCTGCAGCACGAAAACAAGGCGTTTTCAGCCGGGTGACAACAGATATTGACGGCGAACCCTTCTTGAGCCCGCCCGATGTGAGCGTTGACCAATATATTTTCGGGAAAATTCACTTGCCGCTTATTTTGCGCAATGGCTAACTGATGCATATTCTCATCATCGAACCCTATTTCACCGGCTCGCACCAAAATTGGGCGGAAGAATACGCCCGCTTTTCGGCGCACAAAGTGACCATCCTGAGCCTGCCGGGGCGTTTCTGGAAATGGCGGATGCACGGCGGCGCGGTCTCACTTGCGGCGCAATTTCTGGCGCTCCCCACCCCGCCCGACCTGATTCTTGCCGGCGACATGCTCGACGTGAGCACCTTTCTCGCCCTCACCCGCCCGCACAGCGCCCGCATCCCGGTGGCACTCTATTTCCATGAAAACCAACTCACCTACCCGTGGTCACCCACCGACCGCGACGTTGCCGCCAAACGAGACAGCCATTACGGCTTCATCAACTACGCCTCCGCATTGGCAGCGGATGCCGTATTCTTCAATTCGCAATACCATCTGGACTCGTTTTTTGATGCACTGCCGCGCTTTTTAAAGCACTTTCCCGACCATCGCGGGCTGGAAAATATTGCAGTGCTGAAAAAGAAGGCGCAGGTTTTGCCGCTCGGGTTGGATTTGCGCCGCTTTGATGCGCACAAAACGCCGCGCGCACCCAAAACGCCACCGCTCATTCTGTGGAATCATCGCTGGGAATATGACAAAAATCCCGCCGAGTTTTTCGCCGCGCTGGAGGCGGTGGCGGCGCGCGGCATCGATTTTCGGGTGGCAATTCTGGGCGAAAATTTCCGCAACGCCCCCGCCGAGTTCGAGCGGGCAAAGCAAACTCTGGGCGCGCGCATCGTTCACTTTGGTTACGCGCAAAACTTCGCCGATTACGCGCGCTGGCTCCGGCGCGCGGATGTGCTGCCCGTCACCACCATCCACGATTTTTTCGGGGTGAGCGTGGCGCAGGCGATATACTGCGGCTGTTTTCCGCTGCTCCCCCGGCGGCTGACCTACCCCGCGCTCATCCCCTCGGCGCATCACGCCCGGCACATCTACCATTCGTTTGATGATTTGGTGGCTCGGCTGGGGAAATTTCTGGCGTCGCCCGTCCCGCCCTCGCCGGAACTGGCGGCGGCGATGACAACTTTTGATTGGGGGACAATGGCGGCACGATATGATGCCGTATTTTCCGCCATGGCACAGGCATAAAAAAAGAGTCGGCATAAAAGCCGACTCTTTGAAATTCGCAAATGTATGTTTCCTAGCGATTTGCGTTACGCCGTTGGTACATCATCATCTTGCGCCGCGCTTTACGCGCCGCACGCTGTTTTGCCAATCGCCGTTCTTCGCTCTTGGAAACAAACCATCGTTTTTTACGGTAGGTGCTCAAAATACGATCTCGCACAACTTCTTTCCGAAATCGTTTGAGAAGCGCTTCCTGGCTTTCGCCGGGTCTCAAATCTACGCTCATTCAATATCACCCCCTTTCCGAGTCAATTCTACAGGCGCGTGGCACGCCGATGGCATCGGCGCGCCACGTGTTTCATTTATTCTGCCATCGGCTCCGATGCTTCTACTGCCGCATCTGCCGCCGGGGTGTTGCCGTTTGCATCGTCAACCTCGGCTTCACCCGCCACAACCGCCACGGCATCCGATGCCGTTTCATCTTCCGCGGGGATTTCTTCTTCCTCTTCTTCAACCGGCGGCTGGTGCGAAGCAAAGCCGGTTCCGGCGGGGATGAGTTTCCCGATGATGACGTTTTCCTTCAAGCCGGCGAGTTCATCGCGCTTGCCTTCGATGGCGGCTTGCGCCAGCACGTTGATGGTGTGCTGGAACGATGATGCCGACAGGAAGCTATCGGTGTTGAGCGCGGCTTTGGTAATCCCCAGCAAGATGGGGCGCGCCACAGCGGGCAATTTCCCTTCGGCGATGAGCCGGTCGTTCACCACTTGCAGGCGGCGAATTTCCATGATTTCACCGGGCAGGAATGCGCTGTCTTTGCCGGAAACTATGCGCACCCGGTTGGTCATCTGACGGATGATGATTTCCACGTGTTTGTCATGGATGGGCACACCCTGAGAACGGTACACATCCTGCACTTCATCCACCAGATATTTCTGGACGGCTTCCCGTCCCATCACTTCCAGCAGACGGTGCGGATTGATGGAACCCTGACTCAATTGTTGTCCGGCAACCACTCTATCGCCGTTTTCCACCAGCAACCGTGCCGCCGAGTCAATATCCAGTTCCACTTCGTGCCGTTGTTCCCAGCTGACGGCAAGTTTTCCGCTACTAATATATACCTTCCCGCCTTTTTCGGCAACTAGCTCTTCATCATCTTTGCGGGCGATGACGGTTTTCGGCTCGATTTCAGTGCCGTCTTCCACGGTGACTTCCCAACCGGCGGGAATGCGATAGATTTTCCGGCGCATTTCGCTGGAAGAGATACGCAGCGAGCGGCTGCCGTCGTCATGGTTGAGGATTTCAACCGTGCCGTCAATGTCGGCGATGATGGCAGCACCTTTGGGGTTACGCGCTTCAAACAATTCCTGAATACGGGGCAAACCGGAGGTGATGTCTTCCACGCCGGCGACGCCGCCCGTGTGGAAGGTACGCAGGGTGAGCTGAGTACCCGGCTCGCCGATGGATTGCGCGGCGATGATGCCAACCGCTTCCCCAAGTTTCACCAAACCGCCGCGACCCATATCGCGCCCGTAGCATTTGGCGCAGATACCGCGTTCCATTTCACACGTCAGCGGCGAGCGGATGATGACGCTGGTCACGCCCGCTTCGACGATGGTCTCAAGGTCTTTGCGGGAAATGAGATGACCTCGTTCCAGCAACACTTCATCGGTTTTGGGGTGACGAACACCTTTCGCCAGCACCCGCCCGAACACTTTATCTTTGAATTTCTCCGAAAGCACGCCGTCATCTTCACGGAGCGCTTCAATCCCTTGCAGCGTTTCGCAGTCATCGGAACGGATAATCATATCCTGCGCCACATCCACCAACCGACGGGTGAGATACCCGGCATCGGCGGTACGGAGGGCGGTATCGGCAAGCCCTTTCCGCGCGCCGTGGGTGGAAATGAAGTATTCCAGCGTGGTCAGCCCTTCGCGGAAGTTCGAGCGGATGGGCAGCGGGATAATTCGCCCGCTGGGGTCTGCCATCAACCCGCGCATCCCCGCAAGCTGCCGAATGGGGGTGAACCCGCCTTTGGTCGCACCCGATTCCGCCATGATGCGGATGGGGCTGTCTTCGGCGATGGCTTTCCCCACTTCTCGGGTCACATAATCAGTGGCTTCCGTCCAAAGTTCCACGGTTTTGCGGTATTTTTCATCTTCGGTGATCAACCCGCGCCGGAATTGTTTTTCGACGAGGGCGACTTCATCGGTGGTGTCTTCGAGGATTTTCCGTTTGGTCGCCGGCACATTGATGTCAGAAATGGCGATGGTCGTCCCGGATACCGAAGCGTATTTGAAGCCGATAGTCTTGATGTCATCCGCAACTTTGGCGGTGGCTTCTGCGCCCAATCGCTGGAAGGATAACCCGATGAGGTCTTTCAAATCCCCTTTGGTCATCGGCTGATTGTATTCAAACCGAATGGACGCGGGCAGGATTTCGTTGAACAATGCCCGCCCGACGGTGGTATCAATGTACGGCATTTCTTCCGCCGGGAAAGCGGTATCGACGTTTTTCAGCTTGATGGGAGCGTGCAAATCAATTTTGCCCAGCGTATACGCCAGCGACACTTCATCAATGCTGCCGAAAACTTTTTTGCGGCGTTCCGGGTCTTTGGCATCCATGGTGAGATAATAAATGCCCAGCACCATATCTTTGGTGGGACCCACAATCGGCTCGCCGTTGGCGGGGAGGAGCAGGTTTTTGCTCGCCAGCATCAGCTCGCGCGCTTCTGCCACCGCACTCTCGCTCAGCGGCACGTGAACCGCCATCTGGTCGCCGTCAAAATCGGCGTTGAAGGCAGAACAGACCAGCGGGTGCAGATGGATGGCGCTCCCTTCAACCAGCAGCGGTTCAAATGCCTGAATCCCCAGCCGGTGCAAGGTCGGGGCGCGGTTGAGCAGAATCAGCCGCGTTTGGATGATTTCTTCCAACACTTCCCAAACTTCGGGGCGACGCTGTTCCAAAAATCGTTTCGCCCCTTTGACGTTGTTGGCATAATTGTATGCCACCAGTTTGTGGATGACGAACGGGCGGAAGAGTTCCAGCGCCATTTCTTTCGGCAATCCGGCTTGATGCAGTTCCAAATCGGGACCGACAACAATCACTGAGCGTCCGGAATAGTCCACCCGTTTCCCCAGCAGATTGCGGCGGAAACGCCCTTGCTTCCCTTTGAGCATGTCGCTCAGGCTTTTCAGCTCGCGCCGCCCGCGCGACGATACCGCTTTGCCGCGATTGCTGTTGTCAATCAGCGAATCCACTGCTTCCTGCAACATTCGTTTTTCGTTGCGGACAATCACATCCGGCGCGCCCAAATCAAGCAGGCGTTTGAGGCGGTTGTTGCGGTTGATGACCCGGCGGTACAGGTCGTTCAGGTCGCTGGTGGCGAAGCGTCCGCCGTCCAACTGCACCATCGGGCGCAAATCGGGGGGGATGACGGGCAGGACGGTCAGAATCATCCATTCGGGGCGGTTGTTGCTGCGCTGCAAACTTTCCGCTACCTTCAAACGTTTGATGGCTTTTTTCAGCTTTTGTTTGGAGCGGGTGGTGCGAATCTCGGTGTGCAGTTCCTCCACCATTTTCGCGAGGTCAATATCTTTGCAAATTTCGTACAGGGCTTCCGCACCCATACCGGCTTCAAAGATATTGCCCCAGCGTTCTTCCAATTCGCGGTATTGCAGTTCGTTCAGGAATTGCATCGGCTGAATATTGAGCAATTCCTGCCGCTGTTCTTCCACCCGCCGAATCAACTGGTCGAGTTCCTGGTCAATTCCTTCGCGGGAAGCGTCGAGTTTCGCGTCGATTTCGGCGCGCAACCGGTCGATGTGTTTCTCAATTTCGCCACGCTCGCGCAGCAATTCATCTTCAATGTTCGATTTAATTTCATCGAGCCGTGCATCCACCAACTCGTTCAAACGGGTCAGATGTTCCTTGCCGATGGTTTCCCCGGCGGTGAGCACCAAATCGTTTGACCCCGGCAACGATAGGTCGTCGGTGGCTTTTTTGCCCTGACTGTCTTCCAGATATTTTTGATGGGCTTGGGCGGAACGCATCACTTCTTCGATGGATTTGGATTGTTTTTCATCCATCATCGCCACCAGATTTTGCTCACGCTCGCGGAGCGCGGCAATCTGGTTGTCCATATCGGTGCGTTCATCATCCGTTTCACCCTGAGCCAACGCTTCCAGCCGTTGACGTTCGCGTTCAACTTCTTCGTCCAGCTTTTTCAGCGCGCGGGCGCGGGCTTGTTCATCCACCCGAATGACCACATATTGCGCGAAATACAGCACCCGGTCGAGATTGCGGCGGGAGATGTCGAGCAACAGCCCCAGATACGAGGGGACGCGGCGGGTGTACCAGATGTGCGCCACCGGCGCGGCGAGTTCAATGTGCCCCATGCGCTCGCGTCGCACGGATGCGCGCGTCACCAGCACGCCACATTTTTCGCAGGTGATGCCTTTGTAGCGAATCTGTTTGTACTTTCCACAATAGCATTGATAGTCTTTGGTGGGTCCAAAAATCACTTCACAAAACAATCCATCTTTTTCCGGGCGCAGACGCCGGTAGTTGATGGTTTCCGGTTTCGTGACCTCACCATATGACCAACTGTGGATGACTTCCGGAGAAGCCAGACGAACTCGGAGCGCGTTAAAGTCTTTTACTTCCAAAATAAACCTCCTAACGGTATTTTTGCGGAGTCAAGTGTTCAAAATTATGAAGTATGGCGTAAGAAGCAAGAAGTATGAAGATGAAGTGTGAAGCACAGATGCACTGGCGACGCCCACACAGTCTACTTCTTGCTGCCTGCTGCTTGCTGCCTGCTTCTTGCTACCTACTGCTTACTTCTTTTATCCCCAAATATTGCAGCGTCACGCCCGGACTCAGATGTCCGAGCCGATGTTGCACCAACTCAACATCATCGGTTTGATGATACAGGTTGTAGGCGTATGTGCGACGCAGGGTCTGCGGGGTGATGCGTGCGTGCCCCATCTCAGTGGCGCAGCGATGCACAATTCGTTGAACGGTGCGCGCGGAAATCGGTCTGCCTTCCTGACTCAGGAAAACGTTTTCATACGGCGCGGATTTGGCGCGAATGACCAGCCATTCCTTCAGCACGGTACACACTTCATCCGGCAGGGGAATGTCCCGAATACCGTAACCGCGCGCGTCGCGCACGCTCAGATGCACCCCCGGAAAATCAAATTGCACATCGTCCATTTGCAAATCGACCACTTCCGTCACCCGCAAACCGGCATTCACCAGCAGATGGACAATCGCCACGTCACGTTTGGCAATGGACGGGCGGGTATTTTTCGCCGCTTTAATCAACTGCGAAATCTGTTCGGCGGTGAGGATGCGTTTTCCCTTTTTTCCGGTGGTCACGCGCACCAGCGGAATCTCGGTGGCGGCGTTGGCGGGCGCTAAATTGGTTTGCGCCAAATAATTGCAACACTTTCGCAGCGCCTGCAAATGGCGGTTAATGGTGGATGATGCACGGCTCAGCCGAATCATCTCTTCGCGGTACGCGCGTATCTGGTCGGGTGAAACGTGTTGGAGCGAAAAATTTTGGTCGTACGTGCGTTCCGCCCAGCGCACAAATACGCGCAGGTCTGCCAGATAGTTCGTAATGGTTTTTGGGGAAAGCGCAATCTGTGAAAGATATTGCTCGAACTGGTTCAGGATGTTGTCGTTGCCGGTTTCGGTCACTGTGGGTTTACACCATAAAATCACCGCAACACAGATATGGCGACTTTCGCAGTCGCCATGTATCGTCGTGTTACGGTGTCACTTGAGCGTCGTCAATTACATTATACGCAATAATTATAAACAATCCCGCCAACTTGTCAAATCCGCCCCGCCGAAAATATCGCTACTCCAGCGGCACGGTGAACGACACTTTCGTCCCGTTGCCCGGTTTGCTGTCCACCCAAACCCGTCCGCCGTGCGCTTCGATGATATGCTTGACAATTGCCATACCCAACCCGGTTCCCCCCACCGCCGTGTTCGAGGCATCACCGCGATAAAACCGGTCGAAGATGTGCGCCACCTGCGCCAGCGTCATCCCCACGCCGTCATCCTTCACCGAGATGAAATAGAACGAGCCGCCCGATTGCGGGTCTTGATAGCTCTGTCCGTTCAGTTCCACCTGCCCCCCGTCGGGGGCGAATTTCACCGCGTTGCCCAGCAGATTTTCCAGCACTTGCGTCATCTTCTGCGGGTCAACCACCCATTCACGGTCGCCATCCTTCAACTGCACCACAAATTGATGCGCCTCGGACTGCGCCTGAAATTTCGTCACCACCGTTTCAACCATCGTGCGGATGTTGGCGGGTTCTTTGTTGAGCACAAATTTTTGTCCGGACTCGAAGCGGGCAATATCGAGCAAATCATCCACGATGCGCGCCAGCGCCAACGCCTGATTATTAATGTACGAAAGGTATTTTTTCTGCGCCTCAACGGGGATGTCATCCCGCGCCAGCAAAATTTCCGAAAACCCCTGCACGGTGGTGAGCGGCGTGCGCAGTTCGTGCGCCGCCGTGGAGATGAATTCCGCCTTGAGCCGGTCAACTTCGCGCTCGCGGGTCACATCATACATCGCGGTGATGACGCCGCCGGGGGTGTGCGCCCGGTCTTTCACCATCGCCGAGCGGGCGCGAATGATTTTCGTCTGCGGTGCAGCGGCATCCTCCCCCTGCCGGAAGGGTATTTCAAATTCAAACTGCAATTCCTGCCCCGTTTCCAGCGTGGTCAAAATACGGTTCAACAGCGTGGCGTTGTTGATGACCGCATCCACCGGCTGCCCGATGACGTTGCCCCACGTCACGCCCAAAATTTCCTCGGCGGCGCGGTTAATCATGGTGATGCGATTGTAGCGGTCGGTTGCCAGCAGTCCATCCGCCACCGACGCGAAAATCGTGTCAATCTGGTCGCGGGCTTGTTCCGCTTCCGCCAACGCACGATTCAGCTGCCGCTGCGCCCGTCGCCGCTCCGAAATCTGGTCGAGCAGATATTGGTTCGCTTTTTTCAGTTCGGCGGTGCGCGCTTTGACCACACTTTCCAGCGTATCTTTCGCCTGCTGAAGTTCAACTTCCACCCGTTTCCGGGCGGTGATGTCGCGCAGAATGACCAGATAAACCTGTTCGGCATCCCATTCGATTGCCACCGCATCCATTTCAACCGTCAGCGGTTCACCGCCGTCTGCCGGAGAGACCGTCATTTCCACACTGCCATCCCCCGGCAACGGATGCGGAAAAACGCGGTCAATTTCCGGCACATCCGCAAAATCGAGCATCCGCGCGGCGGCGGGATTGGCGAAATGCACGTTTCCATCCTCGGCAACAATGGCGATGCCATCCGCGCTTTTGTCGGTAATCATCCGCAACCGCGATTCGCTGGCGGCAAGCTCGCGGGTGCGCCGTTTCAGCGTCCGCAAAATTGATTGCCGCTCCACCGCATGGTGAATCGCCCGCACCAGCAGATTGCGGCTCATCTCACCCTTCAGCAGATAATCCTGCGCCCCCGCCTGCACCGCTTCCACCGCCAGCGCCAAATCATCCGTCCCACTGATGACAATCACCGGCGTGTGCGGAAAGGCATCATGAAAGGCGGTGAAGGTGTCCAGCCCGGCGCTGTCGGGCAAATTCAAATCGAGCAGCACCACTTCCGCCGCCTGTTCCGCCATTAATGCCAACCCCTGCGCCAGCGATTCCCCCGTGCGCACATTGAAAATCGGCTTGTCGCGCTGCGACGCAATCATCAGCCGGATGACCTTCCGGTCATACGCATCATCTTCGATTAAAAGTAGATTCAATGGCTCGGTATTCATCGGCTCAAATCGGGTGTATTTTAAGAATGTCCTGCCCTGATATTCTATGTTATTTTACCAAAAATTGACAATTTACGCTTGTCATCCGACAATTACCCATTATGAAACC
>JAJRSQ010000473.1 GCA_024278725.1 Chloroflexota bacterium | reverse complement strand
TATGGCAACGTTTTACAACTTGAAATAGCGCAAAATCGCAAGGGGCGGCTCGCAAGAGTCGCCCTTTTTTTGTCCCGTCATCGCCTTTCAAAAAAAACCACACCGCTTGACAATTTCCCCAACCTCCCTGAAAATGGAGAGACATCCGCTCACCTTTTTCACCCTGACTCATTCTGACCGATAAACTTTTATGGTGGACAGTGCTGGGTTAAATGGATTATTGGGCATAACTACATCTCAAGACCCCTTACCGTTGAGGTAATAATATGAATAGTATTTTCGCAAACACCAATTTACGAAGTGACTTTTTGGGTTGGGAACTTGAAAAAGCTGGCAGAAATACTGACGTACATATCGCTGTTGCCTTTTTTACTGAGTACAATCTAATCAAAAAATTAGTGGATAATGGTTGTACGGTACGGCTAATTGTTCGTTTAAGTTTTCCAACAAACCCACACAGTCTACAAAATATACTCCATTTGAAAAACGTATATATCCGATACTTTACTGCTCATTCTTTTCACCCCAAACTTTATATTTTTACAGGTAAAATAGCGTTTGTTGGGTCATCTAATCTAACTGATTCTGGGTTAATATCAAATCAGGAAATTAATGTTGCGATAGATAACGAAAATCCCGCATTTGAAGCTCTGGAGGAGGTGTTTTCAGAATATTGGGAACAAGCAACACCTTTGACAAAGGATACATTAGAAAATTATTTAAGAATAACTTCTGCGGTCTCATCTGAAATAGATAAGTTGAACCGTCAGGCACAGAAAGACATTGAAGAAAAAATCGGTAAAGTTGAATTTTCAAATATCAAGCGCGGCAATAACGACAGGAAGTCGCAATCTAAGCTTATCAGCGACATACTTTTAAAGCGGTATCAACTATTTTTAGGCGAGTTCATAAATTTGAGAGAGGTGTACAAGTCCGTCGGAAAGCGAAAATTGCCGGAGAGTACCTTGCCACTTAGAATAGAGATAGATCAATTCTTGAGTTGGATAAGAGAAGAAAAAGCCTATGGGAAATTATGTAAAGAAGCGCCTCGAAGACGTGAAAAAGAATTAGATGATTTTGTGGTGAAATATGTCAACGAATTTTTAACAAGTGAATACGAATACATAGATTATCTCGCCAATGAACAATTTCCAACCATCAACGCTAATTTATCCTCGGCAGAAGTTATTGAAGCTTGGACAGAGACTACAGTAGCCGAAACAGTTTTAATTGTTCACGCTTTTGCATCAAGAGCACGATATTTCGGTGGAAAAAGTCCAATGGTTAGGCGTTTTATTGATGATAACGGGCTAGACAAAATAAAAAAAACCTTCACGTATCTATTATTTGGCCGAGGTGAATTTACCCATAGAATAGGCGTTTGTGTTACTGACCCAAAATACAAATTAAAGCATTTTGGACAAAGTTGTATCCAAGAAATATATGGCTGGGCTAATGATGCGGATATACCAATCTGCAATGAAAGAACTTTTAAAAGTATGCAATGGCTTGGTTATGGAGAAATGTAGACGTAGCGACGTCCCCAACATCTCCCCTCGCCGACTAAACCGCCCAACGCCGCAAACGCCGATGTCTCCCCTCAAAGCGGGACGCCGGTGACCGCCGCGACGTATGTCCGCAGGGCGTTCATCCCCCCCAGCAGGACGATTGCTCCCGCCAGCCCCATCAGCAGCGGCAACAGCACATCTTTCCCCGTCCGCGCCGAGGCTTCCCGCCCCAGAATCATCACCGCGAAAACCGAATTTATCAGCGCCAGCATCACCAGCACGCCGAGAACGCTGAAAAATGCCAGCGGCAGGTACAACGCCGCCGGATGCCACAGCACCAGCGCCACCACCCCCGCCCCGCCGAGCATGAACCCTCCCAACTCTTTGAAATTCCGAATGACGGGGGTCGAATTCCCCGCCGCCGGATGCCACCAACTTTCGTTGACCAGCGGCATCAGCAGCGCAATCATCGCCAACCCGTGGAATGTGCCCGTCACCAGCCGCAGCCAATTTTGCGGCTCATACAGATGCGGCGCACCGGGAATATCCCACAAAAACGAATTGACCCCATCCGCAATCATCACCGCCACAAAACTCAGCAGCACCGCCAACACCGGCGCAGGCGACCACTTCACGGAACGCCATCGCCCCAGCAGGAAAAAGCCCGCCAGCCCCATCATTGCCCCCAGATAGATGCCCGTGCATCGGGCGCACAGCGGCAGTTGATGCCCGCCCACAAGGAAGGAATGGCTGGGCAGTTGATGGCACACGCCGCGCCCCACGAAAACCGTTTTGCCGTTGAATCCAATGGGGGGATAAAAGAGAAACAGGGTCACAATCAGCAGCGATGCCACCGCCAGCACGCGGGACATCCACCGCCGCCGCGACTCAACCGGCGAGTGCGTCATCGGAAGCCGCCTCCAACAGCGATTGCGCCGCCAGCGCCGCGCCGACGATGCCCGCTTCGTTGCGCAACTCGGCGGGGACAACCGGCACCCGGCGTTTCAACTGCGCGGAAAAGTTCTCGAATTTTTTGCTCACCCCGCCGCCGATGATGAACAAATCGGGTGAAAAAAGCCGTTCCAGCATCGCCAGATATTTGTCCACCCGTTTCCCCCACTTCTTCCAGCTCAAACCTTCAACTTTGCGGATACGGTCGGATGCAAAATCTTCCGCATCCATCCCCCGCATTTCCAGATGTCCCAATTCGGTATTGGGCACGAGCACGCCGTCCACAAAAATGACGCTCCCAATCCCCGTGCCGAGCGTGAGCAGCATGACCGTGCCGCGCCGGTCTTTCCCCGCGCCGAAAGTGATTTCGGCGATACCGGCGGCATCAGCGTCGTTCAGCACCACCACCGGGCAGCCGGTGGCATCGGCGAGCAGTTGCCGGGCGGGCGCGCCAATCCACTTTTTGGACACATTCGCCGCGCTGAGGGTAACGCCGTTCTGCACCACCGCCGGGAAGGTAATGCCGATGGGCGCGCGCCAATCGAAATGACGGGCAACCGCCGCCACCACCGTGCTCACCGCCTTCGGGGTGGCGGGTTGGGGCGTCGGCAGGCGGAAGCGTTCCGCCGTGAGTTGCCCGGTTTCGGTATCCACCGGCGCCCCCTTTATGCCCGACCCGCCAATATCGATGCCAAGAATTTCCATTTGCCAGCTCCTCCGTTCAATTTGTGGTATAATGATATTGCTTGACCTGAGACCTGAAACCTGAAACGATTGAGGTGCAGTATGTCCAAGCCGCTCCGGTTGAATGATACAGAGAAGCGGACGCTATTGCAAATTGCTCGAAATTCACTGACGGCGTTTCTGACCGGGCAGCCGATGCCCCCGACGCCGGAAAATCTCT
>JAJRSQ010000472.1 GCA_024278725.1 Chloroflexota bacterium | reverse complement strand
CTTCATCATTCATCATTCATCATTCATCATTCATCACCCCCCATTCAGCATTCAACGTTCAGCCAGCCGCCCCATTCTCTGTTGCAAACATTGCAACGCGACCCCGCGTTGGCGCAGCAATTTTACAGTGAATTGCTGCACATCATCTACCGCATCCTCTTTCTGCTCTATGCCGAACAGCGCGGCATGGTTCCCCGTGCGGGTGCCCCATTGGAAAATCTCTATCGGCAAAGTTACAGTTTAACCGCTCTGCGCGCCAAAGCAGAAAAAGATGCCGCCGGTTCTGACGCCTTCGACTTGTGGGAAGGGTTGAAAGTCACCTTCCGTATGTTCCAAAAAGGCGCGCCGGAATTGGGTGTGTTCGCCTATAACGGCATGCTCTTTGCCGAAGACCAAACGCCGATTCTCAATGGCAATCAGATGTCAGCGGTCAGCAGTCAACCATCAATTGCCAACCAATCGCCAATAACCAATAACCACCCCCTGCGCTGCCACAACGCCGACCTCCTCCGCGCCATCCGCGCCCTGACCACCGTGGAAAAAGAGGGCGTTCTCCAACGCATCAGTTACGCCGATTTGAACGTGGAGGAAATCGGCGGCATCTACGAATCCTTGCTTGACTTCTCGCCCCGTGTCACCACCACCGCCGAAACGGTGGACGGGCGCAACATCCCCCCCCACACCTTCTTCCTCGACCCGCGCGGCACCGCCCGCAAAACCAGCGGCAGCTATTACACCCACCCCTCACTGGTGAATGCGCTGGTGCAAAGCGCCCTTATGCCGGTGTTGGAAAAACGATTGCAGGAAGCGGTCAGCCATCAGCTATCAGCCGGCAACGATATGCCAAATGCTGACCGCCGACCGCCGACCGCTGACCAACGCGAAGCGGCAGAATCCGCCATCCTCTCCCTCAAAACCTGCGACCCCGCTATGGGCAGCGGACATTTTCTGGTTGCCGCCAACAACGCCCTCGCCCTGAAACTGGCGCAAATCCGCACCGGCGACGACTTCCCCGCCGAGCCGCACCTGCGCCGCGCCCGCCGCGACGTGCTGGCGCATTGCATCTACGGCGTTGACCTCAACCCCATGGCGGTGGAACTGGCAAAAGTTGCCCTGTGGATTAACGCCGCCGTGGACGACGCCCCCCTCAGCTTTTTAGACCACCACCTGAAATGCGGCAATAGTTTGATTGGCGCCACCCCCGAATTGCTGCAAAACGGCATCCCCGATGACGCCTTTAAACCCGTGTCCGGCGACGATAAAAAAATTGCCGCCGAGCAGAAACGCCGCAACCGCGCCGAGCGCAAAGCAACCGAAAACCGCGCCCGTCAGCAAACCATCTGGGCGGCAACGCAGATATATGAACCCGACCCCGCCCGCTGGGAACGCCTGACCGAACTGGCGCAATCCGACCCCGCCGCCGCCCGCGCCGAATACGCCCGCCTGCAAACCGACGCCCTCTACCGGCACGACAAATTCGCCGCCGACCTGTGGACAGCCGCCTTCTTTTGGCAGCTCACCCCCGACGGCGCGCGCGACAACCGCTTCCCCACCGAAGGGGTCTTCCGCGAATTTGAAGCCGACGGCGAGCGCATCCACGCCCCCGCCTTCCGCGCCGAAGTGGCACGGTTGGCGAAAAAACACCGCTTCTTCCACTGGCATCTGGAATTCCCCGACGTGTTCAATGCCAATGATGAATCCGGAATGATGAACGCTGAATCCATTCATCATTCCGGTTTCGATGTCATTCTCGGCAACCCGCCGTGGGAGCGGATAAAATTGCAGGAAAAAGAATTTTTCGCCGACCGCGACCCCGCCGTGGCGAATGCGCCCAACGCCGCCGCCCGCCGCCGCGCCATTGCCTCGCTGGAAAAAAACAACCCCGCCCTCTTTGCCGCATACCGCGCCGCCCTGCGCGCCGCCGACAGCCGGAGCAAATTTCTGCGCGATTCCGGCGCATTCCCCCTCACCGGGCGGGGCGACGTGAACACCTATCAGGTTTTTGCCGGACTGACTCGCCGCCTGATGAGCGCGCGCGGCAGAGGAGGCATCATCGTCCCCACCGGCATTGCCACCGATTTTACCAACCGCGATTTTTTTGCCGATGTAATTGAAAAATACCAACTGGCGAGCCTGTACGATTTTGAAAACCGGCGCAAACTTTTCCCGGAAGTGGATAGCCGGATGAAATTCAGCCTGCTCACCCTGCGCGGCGCGGCAGATGACAGCACCGCCGCCGCCCGCTTCGCCTTCTTTTTGCTCGATGTGGACGATTTGAGCGACCCGGCGCGCACCTTCACCCTCACCGCCGCCGACTTCAACCGCCTCAATCCGAACACCAAAACCTGCCCCGTCTTCCGCACCCGCACCGACGCCGAATTGACCCGCAAACTTTACGCCGCCGCCCCCGTGCTGGTCAATGAGCAAACCGGCGAAAACCCGTGGGGCGTGTCGTTTTTGCGGATGTTTGATATGTCCAACGACTCCCGGCTTTTTCGCACCCGCGCCCAACTGGAAGCAGAAGGTTACACTCTGCGCGGCAACCGCTTCCTTCCCCCCGCCGCCGTGTCATTGCGAGCCGCAGGCGAAGCAATCCCCGACAATGCCGGCGCAAACGAAGTTTACCTCCCCCTGTATGAAGCGAAGATGTTTCACCAGTTCGACCATCGTTTCGGCTCGTATGAAGGCGTAACCAGCCGCAGCAGCAGCCATCTGCTCACCCCTGATGAAGCCGCGCACGCCGACCCGAATTTCGTCGTTCAACCGTGGTACTGGGTGGCGGAAAAACAAGTGGAAGAGCAACTTAATTCCGAGACTGAATATCTGTTGGTGTTTAGAAATGTTGCACGGGCAACTGATGAACGAACCGGAATTTTTGCGCTGATTCCAAAATCCGGGGTAGGGAATAGTGCACCTGTTTTCATCTACAATCGGGAGACAACTAATTTGTGCGGACTTGTTGCGGATTTAACATCAATTCCATTCGATTTTGTTATTCGGCAAAAAGTAGGCGGCATTAATTTTAACTTTTTCATAGCCAAACAACTCCCCGTCATACCGCCGGAACGCTACACCCCCGAATTGCTCGCCTTCATCGTCCCCCGCGTGCTGGAACTGACCTACACCGCCTGGGACTTGCGGGCATTTGCGGATGACGTTTGGGCGGAAGCGATTGGTTTTCAGCCGTCAGCCGTCAGCGGTCAGCCAAACCCTGAAAGCCGAACGCTATTGGCTGAAAGCATTCTGCGTCAATGGGAAGCCAATAATGAATCCGGAATGATGAATGATGAACGGATTCATCATTCATCATTCCCGCATCCTCCCTTCAAATGGGATGAGGAACGCCGGGCGCACATCCGCGCGGAACTTGATGGGCTGTACGGGCATCTGTACGGGCTTTCGCGGGATGAACTGGCATACATTTTGGACACCTTCCCCATTGTGCGCCGCAAAGATGAAGCCCAATTCGGCGAATATCGCACCAAACGCATGGTGCTGGCCGCGTATGATAAACTAAAAGATGAATGGGGAATGATGAACGGGGAAAAATCGGTAGTGGTTAAAATTGACTGACAGGATACACAAGTGTCATTGCGAGGCGTGCAACGCCGAAGCAATCTCCGTCATTGAAGCGTGGCGATTGCTTCGTTGCGTTCGCAATGACAACCGATTATCTTTGTATCAGTCAAAAAATACCACTACCGAAAAATGAATATTGGATGGGACTTGCGAACGCGAAGCAAAACGTATGCCCTGCGAATTGTAAAACTGTATGTTTCGTTGCCCAAAACAAGTGTTGCGCAGTGGCACATCCGTGGGGGCACATTATCGGGAAGCGTCTCGCGCCAAATCTACCGCATTGCGCAACGAAACAAACAAACTGATTGCCATCTTCGTCGCTTCCGTAAAAACTGCAAAAAAGAGACGCCGGCAAAAATAAATTCATCACTCATCACTCATTTTGGAGGATACACAATGATCATTTACCAACTATCGCAGTACGGCACCCATCTCACCGATGCCAATCTTGCCCGCGAGTTGGGCGCGCGAGCATGTGCAGATAATGATTTCCGGCTGGATTTTTCCGGTGTGGAAAATATCAGTGTGGAATTTGCCCGCACCTTGTATCAAACCGTGCTGGAACAGCGCGATATGTCCGTATTTATGAATATGCTACAAATGGAGAGCATGCAGGCGGCGGTAAAACTGGAAATTTTTTCAGCGATGCAATCGCCGTCGCCCGTTCCGGCGGACGAGGTGAAAACGCCGCCCGCGCCGGAGAAGTTGAATCCGGTGGCGGCTCTGCGTCAAATTCGCCGGGCGTATCGGGATTATGTGCATACCTTCCAAAAATTCCAAAACCCCGCCATTCGAAACTGGGTTACCGAACGGGTAGAACGCGGTTCGCTATTGTGGCGTGATGAATTTGTACAGCTCCCCCGCCGCTTTGAAGCGGGCGACACCTTCGCAGAACTTGTTTCGCAGAAGTTATTGCACCCTGAAACACCGCGCTATTTTCTCGGCAAAACAGACGAACCCATTAACCTGTATCATCATCAAGCGCAAGCCATCAAGCATATCATCGGCGCGCGGGAAAATACCATCGTCGCCACCGGCACCGGGTCCGGAAAATCGTTTTGCTTCGGCATTCCCATCATCTCTGAATGTTTAAAATTGCGCGCTAAAGGGGTTGCAGGTATCAAAGCGGTCATTGTGTATCCGATGAACGCCCTCAGTAACAGTCAATACGCCGATTTTTCGCGGCGACTGCATGGCTCCGGTTTAAAAATTGCGCTCTATACCGGCGATACGCCACACAGCCGGGACAACGCCCTACAGCAGTACCGTCAGGTCTTTGGCCGAGAACAGCCCTATGACAGCGAAATCATCAGCCGGGAAGAAATTCAGGTAAATCCCCCCGATATTTTGATGACCAATTATGTGATGCTGGAACTGCTTCTCACCCGTTTTGAAGACCGAAAACTCTTTCCGGTGCAACACAAAGGGGTATTGCAATTTCTGGTACTGGATGAGGTGCATACCTACACCGGCAAGCGCGGCGCAGATGTGGCGTGTCTCATTCGGCGGGTAAAACAGCACACCAATACCGTCGGCTCACTGCGCTGTATTGCCACCAGTGCCACGGTTCACAGCGGTGAAGGCGAGGATGCCGCCACGGTCATCGCCGATTTTGCCCAACAATTATTCGGTGAGTCGTTCTCCGCGGCGCACGTCATCGGCGAGCATTACCGTCCCGCAATCGGTGCGGGCGACTCGGTTTTAGCGCCGGCTATCAACATCAGCGAAGCAGACATCAACGGATTTGATGGCAGT
>JAJRSQ010000471.1 GCA_024278725.1 Chloroflexota bacterium | reverse complement strand
GTTGCGGAATTTACATAACCTGTGATATACTACATGCACACTATGTTAGAGAAACGGGAGTTTTGACGATGGATAATATTCGGAACACGTGGAAAAACAAACCCGGCGTGATTATCCTCTCGGTGCTGTTGGTGCTGGTGATTATAATGCTGCTGGCAGTCCTTTTGGTGCGCGGTATCATTTTCAAAAATGAATCGCGGTCTTCTGCCGGCGCACCCGTTGTGACCGCGACCTTTGTCGCTTCCACTGCCGACCAGAATGCCGCCGCACCCTCTGCCACCGCGACCAATACGCGAGTTGCCACCAAAATCGTGGTGACGGCGACCCCCGTCCCCACCGATACACCCGCTCCGACGGCGACACCCACCCGCAAACCCACCGCCACCAAATCGCCGACGAAGACGCCCACTCCCAAACCGAAACCGACAAAAACGCCCACCGTTGCGCCGCCTAAAATCGGCGAGTTGCTGAACAATGGTCATTTCGATACCACCTTCGGCGACGATGGCGCGGCGGACGGTTGGACACGCTTCGACAATGGCAGTGCGACCATCCTTTTTGGCGCGGAAACGTGGGAACCGGCGGTTGAAAACGGCGACTTCGCCCAGCGCATCACCATCGCCAACGCCACCCAGCCCGACCGTTACGCCGGATTGTACCAAACCGTGCCGGTCATCGCGGGGGAAGCCTATTCGCTCACCATGTACGGGCAAATTCGCACCCCGTTTGGCGATGTTGCCGCCAGCAATTACGGCTACCGAATGCAGTACGCCATTGATTGGGACGGCGGCACAGATTGGCAAGCAATCCCCGCCGATGAATGGATAGAATTGCCGTGGGATGAACAGTTGATTGACGGTGAAAATCTGTTCTTCCTGGATTATCGCACTGAACTCATCCCGCCCGGCGATTCGTTGACGCTGTTTGTGCGGGCGTGGAAAAAGTGGCCCGACCAATCCGAAGGGCAGTTCACCATTGATTCCTTCTCGCTGAAGGGGCTTGTTTCCACCGCTGTCGCCGGGGAAACACTGCCCGAAACCGGCGGCTCGGATTCTCACACCGCACCGCCCGCCGACCCCCGCGTGTGGGGCAGTGCGCTCATTCTGCTGCTGCTTGTTGGCGGGGCGCTGTGGCAACAGCGGCGCTGGATTCGCCGTTAAATATACCGCAACAATCACGCGGATGGTCGTTGTGCCATCCGCGTTTTTTTGTGCCGTTTTTGCGTCGGAAATGTGCGCCGGTTATTGCTGATTTTTGGGGAAAACCGTATAATTCCCGTGCTGTCAAGTTGAATATCAAATCACCCGTTAAAGTACAAGGAGGTATTTATATGAAAGCATTGTTGGAAAAGTTACACCTGCAAGATGTGAACGCGGGCGCGTGCGCCGGTCCCGATGAATGGATTACCGACCCGGACGGCGAGAAACTGGTATCATTCAACCCCACCACCGGCGAACCGATTGCCAGCGTGGTGCAAGCCACCCGCAAAACATACGATTATGTGGCTGCCAAAGCCGCCGATGCTTTTAAGACCTGGCGCACCATCCCCGCCCCGCAACGCGGATTGATGATTCGGGATTTGGGGAACGCCCTGCGCGATTACAAAGAACCGCTCGGCGAGCTGGTGACGCTTGAAATGGGGAAAATCAAGCCCGAAGGTTTGGGCGAAGTGCAGGAAATGATCGACATCTGCGATTTCGCCGTGGGATTATCGCGGCAACTGTATGGCTTAACCATGCAATCGGAACGCCCTGCCCACCGTATGTACGAGCAGTGGCTGCCGTTGGGCGCTATCGGCGTCATCACCTCGTTCAATTTCCCGGTTGCCGTGTGGGCGTGGAACAGCGCCATCGCCGCGGTGGCAGGCGACACCGTCGTTTGGAAACCGTCATCCAGCACACCGCTCACCGCCGTTGCCGTTCAGCACATCGCCAACAAAGTTGCCGCCGATTACGGCTACGATGGCATCTTCAACTTGGTTGTGGGCAGCGGGCGCGACGTGGGGCAGGCGATGACCGAAGATTACCGCCTGCCGCTCATCAGCTTCACCGGCTCGGTGAAAATGGGGCGGCACGTTGGGGTGGAAGTGATGAAACGGCTGGGGCGCACCATTCTGGAGTTGGGCGGCAACAACGGCATCATCGTCACTGAAAATGCTGATTTGGATATGGCGGTTCGCGCGATTTTGTTCGGCGCGGTGGGCACAGCCGGGCAACGTTGCACCTCCACCCGGCGCATCATCGCCCATAAATCGGTGGTGAAAACCCTCACTCAGCGTTTGGCGGATGCGTACAAGCAAGTTTCCATCGGCGACCCGTTGGCGGAAGGTGTGCTGATGGGTCCGTTGGTGGATGGCGCGGCGGTGGAAAATATGATGGCGGCGATAGCCACAGCGGAACAAATTGGCGGGAAAGTGGTCTATGGCGGGCATAAGCTGCCGGAGATGGGACCCCATTTTGTGGAACCGACCATCATTGTGATGCCGGAACAGTTGCCGTTGGTGTGCGATGAAACCTTTGCGCCCATTTTGTACATCATGGAATATGAGTCGCTGGATGAAGCCATTGAAATTCACAATGCTGTGCCGCAGGGACT
>JAJRSQ010000470.1 GCA_024278725.1 Chloroflexota bacterium | reverse complement strand
GGCATTAGTTTTTTCGGTGGTGGTGATTTTTGACTGATGAAGCAAGGTAGGGGGTAGGGGCAGACCTATGTGTCTGCCCAAAAAGGGCGAACACACAGGTTCGCCCCTACCGACGAATAATTTCCATCAGTCAATTTGAACCTGAACCACTACCGTTTTTTTCTGAAATTTATTTCGGGGGGCTAACCCGACGAGTTCCGAAAAAGCCGGAAATAGAACGCAGATGAGATGGATTTGACGGCTGTACGCAGCGATATTTGCGTCTTTACGGTCGGTTTACGCAATTAGCACGCAGTTTTTACGGAGAATTCACCATGCCTTCACCCTACCGGACGCTCCTTCCCCTTACACTGAAATTAACCTTAACAAGTGTAGGGACAGGAAACAATGAACACACGGTGGAATCGACAAATTGCACAGATATTGTTCACGGCAGTGATGATGGCGACGCTGTTGGGCGTGGCTGTGTCCGCCGGTGCGCCCACCGAAACCACCTTTTTGGCAATCGTCTCCGAGGGGCAACCGCTGGATGTGGCGGTGCAGTCGGCGCGGGCGGCGGGCGTGCAAGTGCGCCACACCTTCCCCCCCGACGCTTTCATCGGCGTGACCGCCACCGACGCCATCCCCGAAATTTCCGGCGCGACCGTCTTCCGCGCCCCGACAGACCTTCCGGCAAATATGACGCCCTCCGCACGGCTGGCGGCGCAGGTGTGGCAGGCGCTTTCCGCGCCGCGAACATCCGCCCGCACTGCCGCCACGCTGGATGCCCGCCCGCTGCACGAGGGCGATTTTGCCGATTCTTTCATCGCCCCGACCGCACCCGCCCGCCAGCTTGATGCGCTCGCCGCCGCCAGTCCCCGCCCCGGCTATACGGAATCGAGCCAATTTTTAGCGGGTTCAATTGCGGTGGGGATTGTCTTTCCGGAGAGCAACGGTGCAACCGACCCCTCGACCGAAGATTGGACGAGCGCGGAAACGGCGCAGGTGGCGAGTGAAATTGTCGCCGCGCTCGATTGGTGGGCACAGCGCGAACCGGCGGCGCAGTTGACGATGGTGTACGATGTCGGCTCGCCCGTGCCGACGGCGGTTGAGCCGATTTCGCGCCCGTACACCGACCAGCAACTCTGGATTACCGATGCGATGGCGGCGATGGGCTTTGATGGGTACAGTTATTTTGACCGCGTGCGGGCGTACAACGATTATCTGCGGCAGACTTACGGCACGGATTGGGCTTTCACCATTTTTGTGGTGGACAGTTCCGCCGACGAAGACAACCGGTTCAGCGATGGGCATTTCGCGTATGCCTACCTCGGCGGACCGTTTATGGTGATGACGTCCGGCAATAACGGGTACGGCATCGGCAATATGGATGCGGTGGCGGCGCACGAAATCGGGCATATTTTCCGCGCGCTCGACCAGTATGCCAGCGCGAATGTGGCGTGTGACGCGGTGTCGGGCTATTTGCAGGTGGAAAATCAGAATAGCCAGCAGGGATGCGCCAGCGATGTGCCCAGCATTATGCGCGGGCAAATCAGCCCCTTCGTCAACGCCCAAATTGATGATTTTGCGCGCGGGCAGCTCGGTTGGGCGGATGGCAACGGCAACGGCGTGCTCGATGTGGTGGATGCGGGACTGTCGGTGAGCGGGGTGACCACGGCGACGAATGCCAGCACCACGGTTTTCACCGTCACCGGACGGGTGGAAGAAACGCCCTTCCCGTCGCCAAAATATCGGGCGGTGCTGATTAACTCGCTGACGGCAGTTAATTTTGCGGTGGATGGCGGGGCATGGCAGGCAGCGCAACCCGCCGATGGTGCGTTTGATGATTACGCCGAAGATTTCACGTTTTCCACCGGCACGCTTTCGCCCGGCACGCACACCATCACCCTGCAAACGGTGGACGATTTCGGCGTGCGGCACGAGCGGGTGCTGGCGACCGTGACCGTTCCCGGCACGGAGCCGGTGGAAACGACGTTCGCTTCCCCCTCCCCGCGATTGTTGACCCAATCGGTGGCGGATACGGTGGACGGTTCGGCGGTTCAGCGCGTGGGGGGCATCATCACCGGGGTGGAATACCGGCTCGATGGCGGGGCGTGGCAGTCGGCACAGCCCGCCGATGGCGCATTCGACAGCGCCAGCGAATCGTTTGTGATTGCGTTGGACACCACCGGGCTATCGCTGGGGACACACACGTTGGAAGCCCGCGCCATCGACAGTTTGGGGAATGTGGATCCCACCCCGGCAGTGATGACCGTCGCGGTGCAGGGGCAATTCCAAGTATTTTTACCGTTGGTGGTGAGGTAGGAAATATCGGGGGCGAACACACAAGTTCTCCCCTACGCATTTGACCGCACCAGCGCGTCGGTCATTTTTGCCACCCGCGCCATCGCCCGCACATCATGCACCCGAATGATGTCCGCGCCCCGGTCAATGCCGATGGCGATGGTCGCCGCCGTCCCTTCCAGCCGTTCATCGGGCGGTAAATCGAGGGTGTAGCCGATGAAGGATTTGCGGGAGGGACCCAGCAGGATGGGGTAGCCCAGCGTTTTAAAGCGGTCGAGTCCGTTCACCAGCGTCAAATTCTGTGCCACCGTTTTCCCAAAACCGATGCCGGGGTCGATGATGATGTTTTCGGGGCGCACGCCGGCATCCAGCGCCAGCGTGATGCTTTCCTGCAATTCCCGGAGGATGTCGGCGAAAAGGTCATCGTATGCCACCCCCACATATCGCCCGCCGAGCTGTTCCGTTTGCGCCACATCTTTCGGCTGGCTGCGGTTGTGCATGATGACCACCGGACAGTTGTATTTCGCCACCACTGCCGCCATCCGCGAGTCCATGCGCAAGCCCCATACATCGTTCACCCAGTCCGCCCCTGCGTCGAGCGCGGCTTCCGCCACTTCGGCGCGGTAGGTGTCCACCGAAATGAGCAGGTCGGTTTCCTGCTGGATGTGCCGGATGACCGGCAGCACGCGGCGCATTTCTTCTTCGGCGGAGATGGGCGCACTGCCGGGGCGGGTACTTTCCCCCCCAATGTCGATGATGTCCGCGCCATCGGCGGCGAATTGCTTCGCCTGCGCCACTGCGGTCAAGCGGGCATTCTCGGCAAAAATGCCATCACCGGAGAAGCTGTCCGGGGTGGCATTCAAAATTCCCATCACATAGGTTCGTTTTCCCCATTGAAATGGCATTGGGTCTCCTTTTTTGTGGCGGTCAGTGGTCAGTATTCAGCGTTCAGCACTCAGCGTTCAGCACTCAGCTGCCCGCTCAACACCATCAATTGTAAAGTTGAGAGATTGCGTTCGCCGCTAATTTGAAGGTGAACATTGCCACGCCCACTTTGGCGGCGGAAGAGACGGCGGCAATCAAAATGATGCTGTTGCTGGCTTTGCCCACGATGGTGGTGATATGTTCCCCTTCGATGATCACCCGTCCGTTGCCGTTTTGGTGCAGCTCGGCGTTGACGGTTTGCGCCAGCGCCAGCGAGCGGGCGGCAGTGGCGGCGAGCACGTCGGCGTGGGCGGGGGGTGTGCCGGTGTGCGCTTCGCCCACCAGCAGCCCTTCGGGGGTGGCGGCGACGACGAATTGCGCATCCGGCGTGCGGGCGAGAAAATCGGTCAAAACCGATTGCAGTAAACTACTCGGCGGGCTCGGTTTCAATGTTACCCTCCAGAATATCGCGCACTTCCACCGCCGCATGGCGCAGGGCATACAGCGATAATCCCATTTTGGCGCGTTTATCGACCATTAATGCGACGGCGGCGCGCTGGCTGGCGGGAACGACCAGCATTGCGCCGTGTTCCCCTTCCAGCAGAAAGCGGTTCAGGTCTCCCTGCGCCAACCGGGCGAGTGTGCGCTCGCTCAATGCGAGCAGCGTCGCCGCCATTGCCGCCACTTGCGGGCTGTTGGCGGGTTCGTTGTGCCCGTTGGTTTCGGGCGTGTGCGTGTAGGCGGCAACCACAAAGCCTTCGATGCTGACAATTACCGCGCCGCGCGCATGCTCCACTTGACTCACCAATTTTTTCAGCGCGGTTTCCAATAATTCTGTGCGATAAATTACCGCCATAAAAAATCTCCAATTGTCCCCGAAATGATTACCTCGGCAAAGTTGAGAACTTCGCCCAAACGATGTAATATGCTGTAATTATATCAAATCATGAACCACAGAGCAACCGACTATTGCGATTGGGGCTAAAGTCCCAGCATATAACGCAGGATGAGCCGGTGCAGAATCTGTTCCACGGGCGCTTTATCGTCGGTGAAGGGGGCGGGGCAGGCATCGGGGAGGGCGGCGGGGAGTGTGCCCCAAGCGGGCGCGAAGGGCGCGTCGGGTTGGCAGGAAATGCGCCACACGTCGGTGGCGCGGGAACGGGTGGCAACATCGAGGAGGAGTTCGTTTTCCAGCGTGGCGGCGTTTTGCAGAAAATCGGCGGGTGTGGCGGGGCGTTTGGTGGCGACGACCAGACTGTTCCCCAAATTGAAGCCGCCGACGGGGGCATCAATCACCATCACCGTGGGGAAAACGGCACGCATCGTGCTGCCGAGCGCCACCACCAGCGAATAATCGGTGGTGCTGCGCCCCGCGTTGATGGCGACCACGCCGTCATCGTTCAGATGGTCGTAAATTTGCCGGAAAAATTCCACCGTGGTCAACTGAAACGGAATATACGGCGGACGGTATGCGTCCACGGCAATCACATCATACATTTTATCAGTGGTGTTCAGGAAATATCGCCCACCCTGATTGATGGTGGTGAGATTCGGTTCGTTCATGGCGAAAAATTCGCGCCCTGCTGCGCTGATGGCGGGGTCGAGTTCCACCCCGTCAATCGGAATTGCGCCGTATGCCGCCGTGAATTCTTTGGGGATGGTTCCCGCCGCCGAGCCGATGAGCAGCAGGCTGCCCACCGCTGTTTCGGGGTAGGGTGCGGGGTTGAAAAAGGGGGCAACCAGAAAGTAGTCCCAGATGCCGTATGCCAGCGTGTAATTGGGATTGTAAACGGAATGGATGCCCTCACCTTCGTTCAACCGCAGCAATACATCATCACCGATTTTTTCCACCTGAATGTAATTGTACTGCGATTCAGTTTCAAACACGGCGTTGGCGTTGGGTTTGATGGCGCCCGTTGTGCCAAACAATGCAATGATTGCCAGCACAATCACCATCGGCAGGTAGAGCCAGCCCAGTTTGCGCGAAAGTTGGAACAGCCCGCCGAGCGCCACGAAAAGGAGAATGGCGGAAAAGAGGAGGAAGGTTCGGCGGGTGCCGATGTTGGGGATGAAAACCAGCACGGGCAAAAAGGTCCCCAAAATGCTCCCCAGTGTGCTGACGGCGTAAATCTGCCCGGCGACACGCCCGGCGTTTTCCACGTCCTGCACCGCCAGCCGGATGGCGAAGGGGGATGCCATCGCCAGCAGGGTGAGCGGCACGCTGAACAGAATCAGCACCCCCAGCAGCGACCCGACCAGCACGCCCGCGTCAAAGGTGGCAAATCCCGCCAGACTCCAGCGCAGGATGGGACGGGCGACCACCGGGATGAGTGCCACCAAAAACGCGCCCCAAGCGATAATCTGGAAAAAGGTTGTGCCGCGCGGGTCTTTATCCGCCCATTTGCCGCCAACCCAATAACCGACGCTCAGATATATCAGCACCAGCCCGATGAGATTCGCCCAGATGATGATGGAATTGCCGAAAAACGGGTCGAGCAGACGGCTGGCAGAGAGTTCAACCGCCAGCACGGACATTCCGGAGAAAAATACAGTGAGCAAAAGATAGTTTTTTTTCAAAAGAACCTCAATGCGGCAAAGGCGGCTCGCGAGCCGCCCCTGCGAATGATAGACGAATTTTCCCCGCTCACAACGGCAGCCACAGCGACACGGCGACGGCGCACAGCACGCCGATGAGCCAGCCCGCCAGCACATCCCCCAAAAAGTGAATGCCGATGACCACTCGCGCCGCCGCGACGAGCGCCGCCAGTGCCAGCAAGATTGTCCCCAGCAATGGGTTGAAAAAGAAGAGCGCGCCACCGAGGGCGCTCATCCGCGCGGAGTGCCCCGAAGGGAAACTGTATTTGTCGTATTTGATGGTGACGAAGCCCGCCGGGTCGCGCGGGCGTTCCCGCCGCAGGGTGTATTTGATGCCGAAGACCACCAGCGCGGTGATGATGAGCGCGACCAGCGTGTCGAAAACCGCTGCC
Source organism: Chloroflexota bacterium (assembly GCA_024278725.1). Lineage (GTDB taxonomy): Bacteria > Chloroflexota > Anaerolineae > 4572-78 > 4572-78 > JANTHQ01. Next base: position 2,365 of record JAJRSQ010000470.1, on the reverse strand, counting down.
TGCACATCGGGGCGACGAAATTGCCAGCCTGCCCAATATGCCAGCGCCAGCGCGCCGAAGACCAGCGTGCCGTCGCCCAAATGCGCGATTCTGGCGGCGATGCGCCAACGGGGATGTCCGGCGGGAATGCTGATGCGGTTGCTGATGATTTCATCGAGCTTGACCGGATTTTTCACGCCGGTGACGCCTCTAAAATCTGTTTGACCATTTTGTACTGATGCAGTTTGTCCACATCCATTGCCACTTCGGGACGGGGATAATCAAGCACATTTCCGCGCAGATTGAGAATTTTGCAGGCGCGGCGTTCCGCTTCCGCCAAATCCATCAGCCGGAAAATGAAGCGGAAGATGAACCCGAAGCCGAGCAGACGGGCTTGCGCCCAGTAATCTTTTCGTTCCCCGGAAAGGCTGCGCATTAAATCCAAATCCATTTCGACGGCGCGGCGGTCGAGTACGAATAAATCGCCGCCGGTGTATTTGCCCCCCTTGAGCGGGGTGAAGGTGCGGTTTGAGCCGGGGAAACGGGCTTCCATGGTTTTTTGCTCCACCACGGGATAATACAAATCGTCATCGGTCTGCAGGCAGATGTCCACAAATTCGTCGATGATTTGCGGGGTGATGAGCGGAATATCAGACGAAGCGAGTACCAGCTTTTTGAAGTCGGGTTCGATTTCCGCGGCGGCGTCCGCGCCCGCGAGCACGTTGTCGATGATGCCGCCGCGCGCGGGGGTGTAGCGCACGGTCAGCCCGGTGTCGTCGAATTCACCCGCTTCCATGCCGACGATGATGAGGTTTTCAATGTGTTTCGATGCCATCAGCGCATCGGCGACCCAGCGAATCATCGGTGTGCCGCCCATCGGCAGCAGGGCTTTTTTGGCGATACCCGTTTCCAGAAATAACGGGTTATCGGCGGCGAATGTGCCGCCGGCGGTGATTATGGCTTGCATGGCAACCTCCGGTTTTTTAGACGTGAGAGTCCGTGCGATGAAATGTCATCGGTTGGCGGGCATAGTTTACCATCACCCGGCATGGGGCGCAACTAATTTCCCTCAAACCATGCCACCGTGCGGGGAATGCCCTCGCGCACATCCACTTGCGGCAGCCAATTCAGCAGGCGCGTCGCTTTGTCGGTGCGGTAATCCGCCCCTTTGGTGAAATGATAAAAATAATCGGGCTTGAGGAAAACATCCTTCCCCAGCAGTCGCAAAATGGCATTATTAATGATGAGTGCAATTTTGGTGAGCGGCAGGGGGATGGGAAAATAGAGCGGGCGCACGCCGAGACTCTCCGCCACGAGTTGGAAAATTTCTTTATGCGTGGCGAAGCGGGGTCCCGCCGCCAAAAATCGCTCGCCGACGGCGGCATCGGTGGCGTCGGCGGCTTCCAGCAACCCGACGACATCGGTCACATAAACCAGATTCATCCGCCCGCGCCCGTAGTCGAGCATGGGGGCGAGCCGCCATTTGACCAGCTTGAAGGCTTCTTCGATGCCGACCCGCGCACGGGGTCCGTAAATCACCGGCGGTTCGATGGCGACCACCGGCAAGCCGTGCTCGCGGTGGGCGGCGAAAACAATCTCCTGTTGGGCGAATTTCGATTTGCCATACGGGTTGGAGGGGATTTGCGGCGTTTCCTCGGTGACGATGCCGCCGGGGGTGATGCCGTCGCCATAGGTGGACACCGAGCTGATGAGCGTGAAGCGCTGCACCCCTTCCGCCACTGCGGCGTCCACCAGCGTGCGCGTGCCGTCAACATTCACTTTTTGGTACATCTCGTTGGGGATATTCGGTCCAATCACCGAGGCGACATGCACGATGTGCGTCACGCCGCGCACGGCGGCAATCAGCCTGTCGGGGTCGGTCATTGTGCCGAAAACCAGTTCCGCCGCGCCCGCATCGAGATGCGGTTGCAGATATTGCAGGTTGCTGGTTCGGCGCGCCATCGCCCGCACGGGAATGCCCCGCCGGACGTATGAATCGACGATGTAACTGCCCAGAAATCCGGTCGCGCCGGTGACGAGGACGAGAGAATTGTTGTTGAGCATAGAAAATTACCGGGCGTGAATTGCCAGCGCGTCAGCCTGCCCGTCGGCGTGATAGCTGCTACGCACCAACGGTCCCGATTCGACCCATTTGAAGCCCAATGCCATCCCAATGTCGTGATATTCCTTGAATTCATCGGGGTGGACATAGCGATACACGGGCAAATGGTTGCGGGTCGGGCGCAAATATTGCCCGATGGTCATGATGTCCACCTCAATTTCGCGCAGGTCTTTCATCACCTGCACCACCTCATCTTTGGTTTCACCCAAGCCGACCATGATGCCGGTTTTTGTGACCGCCTGCGGGTCAAGTTCCTTTGCCATG
>JAJRSQ010000469.1 GCA_024278725.1 Chloroflexota bacterium | reverse complement strand
GGCACGCTGCAGCGTGCCCCTACAACGCCACCGATTTTCGTTAAAACCGGAAGAAAATGCGTAAGAGCGGCTCGCAAATCGCCCCTGCGGCATAAAATCATGAAAACCGGCAACCTTAAAATTTACTTTGCAACAGCCGTGTTAACATTCAAATACGGGCTTGTCATTGAGGGGGAAAACAGAGTATAATATAACGGTACTTCGCTTTTAATTGGGAACGGTGCACGACCAAAGGAGATACAAATGCCCGAAGACCGTAAATATCCAAATGCAAGTTTATATGTGCTGATTTTGGCGGCTGAAGAAGTGATGGGGAAAAACGGACTGGCTGCTGTTCTGACGCAGGGCGGATTGCCCATGTTGGCGCACAAACGCCCGCCGAACAATTTGGAGCGGCAAGTGCCGTTCAGCTTGTATGGAAAAGTCCAGCAATCCATCGAAGATTTTTACGGTACACGTGGCTCAAAAGCCATTTTGACGCGGGTGGGACGAGCGCTTTTCCGCTATTCACTGCACGAGCAGTCGGCATTGCTGGGAATTGCTTCGCTGGCGTTGAAGGCGTTGCCACAAAATGCCCGCGCGAAGCTCATCCTGAACAAAATTGTCAAAGCGGGCACGGAAGAACTCAGCATGCCCGGCGAAGTGACCGACACGGATGACGCTTTCATCATCACCCGTACCGCGTGCCCGTGCCAGTTCCGTCAGCGAGACCCCGGCGCGGGCGTGTGCGACCACGTGACCATCGGCACTTTTCAGGAAGCGTTGAAATGGGCGACGGGGAAAAATTACCGCGTCTATCAGACCAAAAACCTGAATTTGGGTGATGAGGTGGATGAATTTATTGTGGAGAAAAAACCGGTGGATGATTGACAAAGGTGAAGGCGAGATGGCTCGACATATTATGGTGGATGAAGCAAAAACCGTCTTAAATGATTTAATCCAAGCGGCAATCAATGGCGATGAGATATTGATATTTTCCGATTCAGAGAATATTGTGAAGTTGGTTCCGGCTGAGAAGCATGTCCGCACGCCAAAATTTGGCAGCGCGAAGGGACAGATTTTTCTGACTGATGATTTTGATGCACCACTGGACGATTTTCGAGAGTATATGTCATGAATATTCTCATTGATACTCACACATACCATCATCGAGACCCATTTGACTGATTAATTATCGCTCAAGGTATGGTTGAAAGCCTCCCGATTTTAAGTGCAGATACCGCATTTGATGCCTATCCCATCAACCGACTGTGGTAGCGAACTCATCATACACCGAGCGTAACCGTGCCGCCGCCGATTCCCACGTGAATCGCGGCGGTTGTTTTTTGCCCCGCGAAATGCACTGCGCCCGCAGCGATTCGTCGGTGTGCAATTGCCGCAGCGCGTCCGCCAGCGCGCCGACATCCGCCGCCGGTATCAGCACCGCCGCATCCCCTGCCACTTCCGGCAGCGAGGAATTGTCCGCCGTGACCACCGGCGCGCCGCATGCCATCGCCTCCAGCACCGGAATACCGAACCCTTCATAAAAAGAAGGATACGCAAAAATCCGCGCCAAACTGTACAGCACCGGCAAATCATCATCCGCCACAAACCCCGCAAAATGGATGCGCGCCCGCGCGGACGACGCCTCTGCCGCGGTGAAAATCGGTTCGTACAGCCACCCCTTGCCCCCCGCAATCACCAGATGCAGGTCGGGCATTTCGGCGGCAATCCGCTCGAAGGCGGCAATCAGCCCGGTGAAATTCTTGCGCGGTTCCAGCGTGCCCAATCCCAGCACAAACTTTTCGGGGAGCCGGTATTTCCGCCGCACCGCCGCCAGCCGTGCCGCATCGGTGACGGGTTGGAAACGCGGCTCAACCCCCGCGCCCACCACCGAGATTTTTCCGGCGGGCACGTGCAGCAATTCCTGCAAATCGCGGCGCGTACTTTCCGAATCCGCCAACACGTGCGCCGCCCGCGCCACACTTTTCGGCACCACCCGCAGCAGCCAATCGCGCAGTTTGGGGAGCGCACCGTCGGGATGTTTCATGAACGATAAATCATGCACCGTGACCAGCCCCGGCGTGGATGCCAGCGGCGGCAGCACAAAATCGGGGGAGTGGAACAGGTCGAACCGTCCCGCCCAGCGGTCAATCCACAGCGGCAGATTGGCGCGATGCCACAAAATGGTCAGCCATCGTTCCGAAAAAGGCAGTCTTTTGATGTGAAAATTTGGGGGAAGGGGCGGCAGTTTCTCCGGCGGCGAGTCGGCACTCACCACCAGCGTGTAACGGTTTTCGGTGTCGAGCGTCGCCAGCGCGGAGACAATCCCGCGCGTGTACCGCCCGATGCCCGCGCCCTGTCTCAGCGCGGGGGTGTACCAAATGCCGATGTGCATCTCACAGCCCGCGATACGTCCACAGCCGGTTCGCGCCGAAATTCCAGAACAGCACAATGCCGATGGCGGTGGCTTTCGCCAACTGAATGGCGATATTCGTCGGGAAATAAAGTTCGTAAAGGTAGTGGTCTGCCACAAAAAAGATGCCGGTATTGATAGCCAGCCCAATCAAATTGACGATGGTGAATTGCACCAACTGGGTGGTGCGGTTGCGCTGACGCGATTCGGGAAAAGTCCACAATCGATTCCACACAAAATTACTGACGATTGCCATGCTGGTGGAAATGAGGTTCGCCACAATTTTCCCCTGCGGACTGCTCCAGCCCACCAGAAAAATGAGCGCATTCAGCACCCCGAAATCAATCACCGAGCCGATTGCCCCGACGATTCCGAATTTAATGAAACGTTTGACCTCTTTTCGCTTTCGTGGACTATCCAAAACTGTCGTTAAAATACTCATTACCCAATCACTCACTTTTCCGGCGGTCTTTCCTTGCGCACAACGAGCGTAATTAAACCAAATATCACTGCAATATGCAAATACATCCCCTGCACGTAAAGGTTGTCAAACAGGTTGTGAGTGTGCAAATGGGCGAAAATGCCTAAACTCCCCACCAGTGCCGCCCGCTGAAAACCTTTGGTGCGCCACAACCCTTTCAGGGCAAAGCCGATGACCCATCCCCACAGCGAAAGATACGCCACCAACCCGACGAATCCCGCTTCCGCGCCGATGTTGAGGATGTAATTATGGGCGTGCCCCAGCGGGTCTAACCAGCGCCCGACGGCGTATGCGCCATACACGGCGGCGTAATTTCCGAACCCGACGCCGAGCCAGAAATTGTCGCGCCACATTTCCCGTGCGGCTTGCCAGTGCGCCAGCCGTTCGATGGTGGCGAAATTGGCATCGGTGACGGGGATGGTGGCGACATCCGTCACGTTGAGGTAGGGCAATGCGTCCGCGAAACGCTGCACGATGGCGGCGGGCACGAGCGCCAGCCCCCCCATTGAGACGAACAGCGCGCCGCCGATGAGCGCGACGACCAGCGCCAGTGCCCACCGTCCCCCCATCAACAGGATGACGACGACGGTGGCGGCGGCGAATCCGAGCATGCCCCCGCGCGATTGGCTGGCGAAGAGTCCGGTCAGCAACAGCGCCAGCGTCCCGCCGGAGAGCGTGAGCCACAGCAAAGCGGCGGTTTTTTCGCGCCGAAATTCGTCGAGCGCCCACAAAAAGACCGCCAGCGCCAGCGGGAGTACCAGCCCCAAATAACCCGCAAAGGGATTCGGTTGGCGGAACGTGCCGTATGCCCGCAAAAATTTTCCCCCAAAGAGGAGGAATCCCGCCGGACCCACTTTGAACAGAAATTGATAGACGCCCAGCGCGGCTTCGGCGGCGCCGGCGAGCATCAGCGCGCCCACCAGCCAACGGGCGTCATCGGCGGTGTAATTGGCGGCGATGAACAGATAGAGCGCCAGCATCTCCACCCATTTGGCGGTTTCGGAAAGGGTGGCGGAAAAGGAGAGCGCCCCAAGCCAGCTCAACCCTATCGCCGCGAAAAAGAGCAGGAAGGGCGCCAGCAGGGGCGGGTGGGGGAGGATGATTTCGCGCTGTGCCGTCATCTGCAACAGCCACGCGACCAGCATCAGCGCCAGTACGCCTTCCATTGCGCCCACCTTCGCCCCGCCGAGGCTCACCTGAAAGAGCGAGCCGAAGGGGATGGCGAAAATCAGGGCGTAAATGCCCAATTTCGGGCGCACCAGTACCACCGTCACCCCGATTGCGCCCGCAATCGCCAGCGCCGCCAACTTCAGCGGTAGCATCGCCAGCGCAAGGGCAATCCCCACTATGATGGCGGGCAGGGTGAGGGTGTTCAGTTTGGGCAAGGTGAATAGAGATGGTGACATTGGCTTTAATTACCAGAGCGTGGCAATAACATCGGCGGCGCGCAGGTTTTCATCTGCTGTCACCAATGGCACATTTGCCGCAATGGCGGTCGCTGCAATCAAACGGTCTGCAGGATATTTGTTGACCGCCGCCGGCAGACTGGTGGCGATGTCCGCAATCTGAGGCGATATTTGATGCACAAGATAATTGTTTGCTTGCAAAACCAACGCGATAAACGCTTGATAGTCCACATCAATTTTCAGCCGACCTTTTTTCATCAACATTGCAATTTCCCACAGAGAAATATCGCAGATGATGATGCCGGTTTCTTGGTTTTCCGCAAGCGCCAGTCGTGCGGCTTCAGATAACGATGCCGGTTGCAATGCATCCCAAATGATGATGTGTGTATCTATCGCTATCACTCAGCCGACTCCCATTTTGCTTCTGTGGGGGAAATCACATCACCCACTATCGCCGTTTTCTGTAGTTGCTCAAGTTTTTTGCGCGCGGCGATATTGGGATAGCCGGGCGGGACAAGTTTGGCGATGATTTTCCCTTCATCTAAAATGATGATGGTTTGCCCGGCGGCAACTTTTTTCAGAAAACTTGCGGGATTGACGGTAAATTGTTTCACTAAAATTTTTTCCATATGCCTGACCTCATTTCAGCCCCAACCGGCGGGCGAAATCGGGGATGGTTTTCTGCAACCCTTCTTCCAGCGAGAGTTTCGGCTCCCAGCCCAGAATGCGGCGGGCTTTGCCGATGTCCGGGCGGCGCACTTTGGGGTCGTCTTTGATGCGCTCATCTTCCGGTTGCACCAGCGCGATTTCGGATGTGCTGCCGGTGATATTCACCACCGCCTGCGCGAATTGCAGGATGGTCATTTCGGTGGGATTGCCGATGTTGGTCGGCTCGTGTTCATCGGAGTGGAGCAGCCGGTAGATGCCCTCCACCAAATCGCTGACGTAACAGAACGAGCGCGTTTGCGAGCCGTCGCCATACACGGTGAGCGGCTTCCCGATGAGCGCCTGCGAGATGAAATTCGGCACCACGCGCCCGTCACGGAGGCGCATTCGGGGACCGTAGGTGTTGAAAATGCGCACGATGCGGGTATCCACCCCATGATAGCGATGGTACGCCATCGTCAACGCTTCGGCGAATCGTTTGGCTTCGTCGTACACGCCGCGCGGTCCGATGGGGTTGACGTTGCCCCAATAGTCCTCCGTCTGCGGATGGACGAGCGGGTCGCCATACGCTTCGGAGGTGGAGGCGAGCAGAAAGCGCGCGCCCTTCGCCTTTGCCAATCCCAGCGCTTTGTGTGTGCCCAACGCGCCGACTTTCATCGTTTGAATGGGCAATTCCAGATAGTCAATCGGGCTGGCGGGGGAGGCGAAATGCAGAATGGCATCCAGTTCCCCTTCAATGTAGATGTATTCGGTCACGTCGTGCCGGATGAATTTGAAATTGGGATTGCCCGCCAAATGGGCGATGTTGTCGGTATTGCCGGTGATGAGATTGTCCATGGCGATGACGGAATGCCCTTCCGCCAAAAATCGGTCGCACAGGTGCGAGCCGAGAAAGCCCGCCCCGCCGGTGATGAGTACGCGCATAATTGCTCCTTTAAAGGTGAGTTACATATTGCGAGTCGCAATCTCGATTGTATCTATACAGCCATCAGGGTGACAAATGTCATTGCGAGCGAAGCGAAGTTGAAAATGCTCGAAGGGTGCAATCTCCGGGTTGAATAGTGGGGATTGCTTCAGCCCTACGGGTTTCGCAATGACACCCCTGCATAGATACTCTCGATTATTATATGCCAATTGTGCTGTTGCGGCAATGCAGGAATGGCTTATTCCCCCAGCCGAATGCGCGGGTTGAGATAGGCGTACAACAAATCGGCGGCGAGATTCGCCAGCACCACCCCCACGACGACCACCATCGTCACCGCTTGCAGCAGGGGTAAATCGCGCCGGTCGATGGCGAAAACCATCAACCGCCCCAAACCGGGGTAGTTGAAGACATTTTCAATGACAATCAGCCCGCCGATGAGCCAGCCGAAACTGATGGCAATCACGGTGATGGTTGGCAGCAGGGCGTTGCGCAGCACGTGTTTGACGATGACCACCCGGCGCGGCAGTCCCTTCAGCGTCGCCGTGCGGACATACGGCTTTTTCAATTCTTCGATGACCCCCGTGCGGGTGAGCCGCGAGATGTATGCCAGCAGCACCAGCGTGGCGGTGATGGCGGGGAGGAGCATAAAAGGGAGCGCTTCCCCGAAGCTCATGCCCGGTTTGATGGCGGATGAACTGGCGGGAAAAATCCTGAACGTGGCGGCAAAAACCTGAATCAGCACCAACCCGGTGACAAATTCCGGCAGCCCCACCACCGACAGCGCGGAGATGCTCACCACGTTGTCAATCCATTTATTTTCGTTCAGCCCGGCGAGCACCCCCATCCCCACCGCCAGCGGGATGGCGAGCACCAGCGTCACCAGCGCCAGCCGCAGTGAATTGCCGAGCCGCTGCATAACCACCGCTCGGATGGGGGTGCGGGTGCTGAACGATGTTCCCCAATCGCCCTGTACAAAATTGACCGCCCAACGCCCGTATTGCACCGGCAACGGCGCGTCCAGCCCCAACTCCGAGCGCAGATTTTCCAGCGCGGCTTCGCCCGCTTCGCGCCCCAAAATCACCCGCGCGACATCGCCGGGCAGCCATTGGGTGATGGCGAACACAATCATTGAAGTTATCAACAGGGTGAGTATCAAAAATCCGAACCGGCGTAAAATGTATTTGGTCATTTGTCACTCGTTATTCCGTGAAACGTGATGCGTGAAACGTGAGATTCGTCATTCGTCATTTCGTATTTTTACCGCGCTGCCACTTTGCAATACTGCCAATTCCGGCAAGGGGATGTGACACCGAATTTTGTTGCCGGATTCTGTTTCCCGCCACGGCGGTTCTTCCCGGTGGCAGAGGCTTTCCAGCACCAGCGGGCAACGGGTGTGAAAACGACACCCGCGCGGCATATCGGCGGGGCTGGGGATGTCCCCTGTCAGCCGGATGGTGTGCTGCGGCGCGGTGGGGTCGGGTTGCGGCACGGCGGAGAGCAATGCCTCGGTGTAGGGGTGGAAGGGCGGTTTCAGCACGTCTTCCGTCGCGCCGATTTCCACCAACTGCCCCAAATAGATGACCGCAATTTCATCCGCCAGATAACTGACCACCGCCAAATCGTGCGAGATGAACAGATACGCGCTCCGTTTTTCGTGTTGCAGGTCGTTCAGCAAATTGAGAATCGCCGCCTGCACCGACACATCGAGCGCGGAGACGGGTTCATCGCACACCACCAATTCGGGATTGGCGGCAAAAGCGCGGGCGATGGCGACGCGCTGTTTTTCGCCCCCGCTGAGTTGCCCCGGCAGCCGCTCGGCGAAATTTTCCGGCAGGCGTACCATCCGCAGCAACGCCGACACATTTTCGCGCGCTTCATCCTTCGATTGCCCCAGCAGCACCATCAGCGGACGGCTGAGGGTCTGCCCGATGGTGAGATACGGGTTGAGCGCCTCTTCCGGGCTTTGGAAAACCATCTGCAATTGCCGCAGGGTGTCCAGCGAGCGGCGGCTCAGTTTCGCCGGCAGGGGGATGTCGAGCAGTTCAATTTCGCCCCCCGTTTTTTCCGAAAGCGCCATCACCGCGCGGGAAAGGGTGGTTTTGCCGCTCCCGCTTTCGCCCACCAAACCGAGCGTTTTGCCCGGCTGAATGTCGAGCGAAACGCCGTCCACCGCTTTGACCCACTGTTTCGGGCGGCGCGCCAGCACATCCGCCAGCGAACGGCGCACTGGAAAATACCGTTTCAGGTTGTCCAAATTGAGCACAGGAAATTCGGGCTGGGGTATTTTCCCGTTCCCGTTGCCGGTTGCCCCCACGGGTTGCGGGGTTTGGGGGATGGCGGTACCCGCCAGAATTTCATCCCAGCGATGACAGCGCACCGTGCGCCCCGGCAGCGGGGTGTCGAGCGGAGGACGTTCCGCGCGGCACAATTCGGTGACGAGCGGACAGCGCGGCGCGAACACACAGCCGGTCGGCAGGGCGTCCGGCGCGGGGATACTGCCGGGCATGGCGGGGAGTTTGCGCCCCGTTTTGGTTTGCCCCACCCGCGGCACGCTGTCGAGCAATCCGCGCGTGTACGGGTGCAGCGGTTGGCGGTACAAATCTTCCGTGGCGGCGTCCTCCACCAATTCCCCGGCGTACAGCACCGCCACCCGGTCGCTGATGCGGGCGATGACGCCCAAATTGTGACTGACATACAGCGTGGCGGTGTTGTGTTCGGTCATCAAATCGCGCAGCAGGTCGAGGATGGTCGCTTCGGTGGTTACATCGAGCGCGGTGGTCGGCTCATCCAGAATGAGCAGGGCGGGGTCGGTGCTGAAAGCCATGGCAATCATCACCCGCTGCTGCATACCCCCGCTCAATTGGTGCGGATAGCTGTCCGCCACCCGTTCGGGGTCGGGCAGACGGACGCTGCGCAAAATCGCCAGCGTTTCGGCGCGGGCTTCGGCGGGGGATAGATGCCGGTGGTGGCGCAGAATTTCCGCAATCTGTTCGCCCACCCGAAGCGACGGATTCAGGGAGAGGAAGGGGTCTTGCGGCACGAGATTCACCCGCGCGCCCCACACCCGTTCCATCGCCGACGGTGGCAGGTCGAGTAGCGTTTGCCCCTCAAAAACGATTTCCCCTTTGCGCACCGCGCCGTTTTCCTTTAAATAGCGCATAATCGCCAGCGCCAGCGTCGATTTGCCGGAACCGCTTTCGCCGACCAGCCCGTACACTTCGCCCGCCGACATTTTCAGCGACACATCGCGCACCGCGTCGAGCCAGCGTCCGCCCTGAAAATAGGAAACGGTCAATTGACGGATGTCCAGCACCGGCGCGGGGTCGGCGGGGGGGATGGGCGCGGTTTCGCGGGCGACATTCGGCGCGGGGGCGATGACGGTGGATTGCAAAATGCGTTTCAGCCCGTCCGCCATCAGATTGACGCTGATGACCAGCACGGAAATCGCACCGGCGGGGAAAAAGAGCGCCCACGGGGTGAGCCGCACATAATTTCGCGCTTCGTTGACCATCAAGCCCCAATCGGGGGTGGGGGGCTGCACACCGACGCCCAAAAAGCCGAGCGATGCCACCAGAAAGATGGCATACGAAAAGCGGAGCGAGGCTTCGACGGTGAGCGCGGGGAGGGTGGAGGGCAGAATTTCGCGGCGCAGAATGTTGGCAGTCGATTCCCCCTGCAATTTCGCCGCTTCCACAAACCCCCTGTTTTTGGTTGCCAGCACTTCACTGCGCACGACGCGCGCCACAATCGGAGTGTAGACAATCACAATGACGATGAGGATGCTGTTGCGCGAGGGTCCGACCGTGCCCAGCAGCAGCAGCGCCAAAAGCAGAGCGGGGATGGCGAGCAGGCTGTCGAAAACGCGCATGATGATTTCATCGAGCCAGCCGCCGCGATAGCCGCTGATGAGTCCGAAAAACGTGCCGCTGATGACGGCGAGCAGGGTTCCCAGCCCGGCGAGGCTCAAAATGCTGCGCGTGCCGACGATGACGCGGCTGAAGATGTCGCGCCCCAGATGGTCGGTGCCGAACCAGTGCGCCGCCGATGGCGCTTGCCGCGCCGCGGAGAGCGTTTGCTCGGTGGCGGTGTAGGGGGTGATGAACGACCCGAAAATGGCGAGCACCAGAAACAGCAGAAAAACCGTCGTGCCCACGGCGGACGCGGGACGACGGAAGAGGTTTTTCAGGTTGAAACGATGGGAGATGTTCACGGCGGTTGCTCCGAAATTGGAAATTGGAGATTAGAGATTGGTTGCATTGATACAGCGTACCAATTTCCAATCAACTAGGGCGTGTTGCGTTTTGTCTTTTCCGGCAGAATGGTGCGTTTTCCGCCGTAGGGGCGACCCTTGTGGTCGCCCGGTACCGGGGTTTGGGGGTAGGGGCACGCTGCAGCGTGCCCCTACAACGCCATCTTTCAATGAATTTGGACAAATGTCAACAGAACCTAATCTCCAATCAACCGGTCACTGACTTACTTCAACCGCACCGTGCGGAAGTCGGTGCGTCCGGGGAATGCTTTCAGCTCAAACCCTTCAAAGCGGTCGCTGATGGCGGCAACTTGCGGGAAGAAATACGGGATGAGCACCGGACCTTCTTCGATGAGCAGTTTTTGGATGTCGGCATAAGCCTGAATGCGTTCCGCTTCATTCAGGGTTGACCCGGCGAGGTCTGCCAGCCGGTCAAATTCGGCGTTGGCGAAATGCGATTCGTTCCATTTGGCGTCAGTTTTGAGCATGACGTTCAGGTAAAATTGCGGATACGGGCGCGAACCCCAGCCGGTGATGCCCAAATCCACTTCGAGCCAGCCGTTGTCGCCGTAATAGACGCTTTCCGGCTCCACAATCACGTTCACATCCACGCCTGCTTCTGCCCACTGTTCCTTCAGAATCACCGCCAAATCGGGGCGTCCGCCGGTGTCGGGGGTGTGCAGGTCAAGTTGCAGCCCATCGGGATAGCCCGCATCTGCCAAAAGTTGTTTGGCGGCGGCGATGTCGCGTTCCGGCAGGGGGGTGGCTTCGCTGTAATAGGTGGTGTACAGCGGACCGATGGGGCTGTCGCGCCCGATG
>JAJRSQ010000468.1 GCA_024278725.1 Chloroflexota bacterium | reverse complement strand
TTGACAAACAATACTTTGCGCAGGAAATGTAGGGGCACGCTGCAGCGTGCCCCTACAACGCCACCGATTTTCGTTAAAACCGGAAGAAAATGCGTAAGAGCGGCTCGCAAATCGCCCCCGGGGCGTGAAATCATGAAAACCGGCAACCTTAAAATTTACTTTGCAACAGCCATGGTTTTTTGCGAAAATTACTTTACAGTTACGCCTTTTGTGTGCTATAATAATTGTTAAATCCCTTGATGTTGCCACAACTCTCTTTATAGCCGCAGCGATTAGCCATTCAAACTCGTGGTGTCTTCGTGTACTCAACATCCGCGCTGAATTAGTTTCCCCATCTACATCATTGGATTGACCAAACACCACTTATCAATTGAGCGACCTGGCATAAAGCAGTGCACTCAAAATTACGGGTTGTTTGCATGTTATTTGCAGGCATCACGCTGTTTGGCGTACGGTTTGCCGGTACTCATTTCTGAATATGGGCGCAATACTATCCAAGACTGACTCTTGGGTTCACATTTAAACGCCACTGTAAACAGTATTTTTCGGAGGGAGAATCATGGAGTGGGGGAAAGCACGTGGTTTTCGATTGTTCTTTTGGTTGTTGTCGGTTGTTGTTTGGTTGAATTTAAACCTCGTTTTCCGGCTGGTTGGCATACCAACGTTTGTGCTGGCACAGGCTCCCGTTGCCACACCCCACAATCCGCCGCCCGTCGAAACCCCGGGCGGTGAGCCGACCTCCCCCTCGGATTCGACGCTATCTGCCGTTCCCGGCGCCACGGATACGTGGTTCGCAACGGTGAAGCAACAGATATTGCAGGAGCAACTCATCTTAACCCCGGTTGGAGATACAGGGGTTGATGGCTTTAACGCTTTCCAGAACTTTCAATTTAGTGTGTCTGATGCCGGGCTGGCGATTTCCCGCCGGAATTTTCCGCAAGTCAATGCGCCGGAAGCGCGGCAAACGTCACAGGCGATAGATTTGCCGGTATGGCAGTTGAACCTGTCCATTGATGGCATTGGCTACCAAAATAACCTTCGTCCGGTTTTAACTGCCGGAAAGCCGGTGGTACTCGCCACCCGCGCTGAAATTGACCACGCCGATTTCACTGAATGGTATGAAAACGGCGAAAATGGGTTGGAGCACGGGTTTACATTGCCTGCACCACCGACCCCGCGCGGTGATGATGGTTCGCTTTTGACGTTGCAATTGAGCATGACCACCGACTTGATTCCCCAATTAACCCCCGACGGGCGGTCGTTGGATTTTTCTCTCCCGGACGGTAATGTTGCCGTGTTGCGTTATGCTGATTTATATGTAATTGACGCAAACGGGCAGGAACTTCCGGCTCATTTTCAACTCTTGAGCAACTCAACGGTGCAAATTATGGTTGATGATTCAACCGCGTTATATCCCATCACCATTGACCCGCTGATTACCACCCCGGAATGGACGGCTTCCGGCGAAAACATCGGGGACTCTTTTGGCTTCGCTCTTGCAACTGCCGGAGATGTAAACGGCGATGGTTTCGACGATGTGATTGTCGGTACGGGTTGGTATAGCACTCAGAATAATGGCAAAGTCTACGTTTACTATGGTTCATTCACGGGTTTGAGTGGCACACCTAATTGGACTGCGGTTGGTGCTGCCGCCAATGATGCGTTTGGCGATGCGGTGGGAACTGCCGGGGATGTGAATGGCGATGGTTTTGATGATGTCATCATCGGGGCATTTGGAAACAATAGTGCTACAGGCAAGGTGTATATTTATTACGGTTCACCGTCCGGGTTAAGCGGAACAGCCGATTGGAGTGTAACCGGGGAGGCTGTTGACGACCAGTTTGGCGATGCGGTGGGAACTGCCGGGGATGTGAACGGCGATGGGCTTGATGATGTCATCGTCGGGGCATTTGGAAACAATAGCGCTACAGGCAAGGTGTATATTTATTACGGTTCACAGGTAAGTCTGAGCATCAACAGTAGTTGGAGTGCAACCGGCAGTGTTACGCATGACTACTTCGGCTGGGCGGTAGCTGCCGCCGGGGATGTGAATGGTGATGGCTACGGCGATGTTATTGTCGGCGCTCCGGGGATGAGTGCTTTAAAACCGGGCAAAGCTAACATTTATTATGGGTCATCAACCGGGTTGAGCGGAACCGCCGCCTTGACCATAACCGGTGAAGCCGCGGGCGATTCTTTTGGTAGGGCGGTATCTACCGCCGGGGATGTCAACGGTGACGGATTTGATGATGTCATCATCAGTGCAAAATATTTCGATGATAATACCCATATCGATGCAGGTAAAGTGTATGTTTTTCACGGCTCGGATGCGGGATTGAGTGGAAGCGCGAATTGGACAGCCGTCGGGGAAGATTCCAACGACTGGTTTGGTGGTGCGGTGGATACAGCCGGGGATGTGAATGGGGACGGGTATGCAGATGTCATCATTGGGGCAAGCCAATTTAGTCCGCAGATAGCTTCTGCCGGCAAAGTCTACGTTTATTACGGCTCGAATGCCGGGTTAAACAACAACGCCGAATGGACTGTCAATGCGGAAGCTAACTGGGATCTTTTCGGTTTTGTTGTGGGGACAGCCGGAGATGTGAATGGTGACGGGTATGCCGATGTCATCATTAGTGCGCCATCGAATTCTGGTGTTACAGGCAAGGCTTATTTATTTTACGGGTCGAGCAGGGGGTTAAAGGGACGCCACGACTGGACTGCCACCGGCGAAGCCGTGGGCGACCAATTCGGCTGGTCGGTGTCTACTGCGGGGGACGTGAACGGTGACGGGTACGGAGATGTACTCGTCAGCGCACCGACAAACGCCCAAAACGGGAGCGATGCGGGTAAAGTATACCTCTTTTTCGGCTCG
Organism: Chloroflexota bacterium; assembly: GCA_024278725.1. Classification (GTDB taxonomy): domain Bacteria; phylum Chloroflexota; class Anaerolineae; order 4572-78; family 4572-78; genus JANTHQ01. The sequence continues at coordinate 6,647 of JAJRSQ010000468.1, read as the reverse complement.
TCTACCGGGCTTTATACCACGCCCGGCTGGGTAGCGACAGGGGAAGCCGCCAACGATTCATTTGGTTCCACCCTGAGTCCCGCCGGAGATGTCAATGGTGATGGCTTTGATGATGTCCTCATCGGCGCTTATGGATATGACGATAATGCAAACAGAAACGCCGGTAAAGTTTATCTGTTTTATGGCTTCTCAGGCGGATTGCACACCAGCCCGGATTGGTTTGCCGTCGGACAATCGGGTCATGACGAATTTGGCAAAGCGTTGGGCACAGCGGGAGACGTGAACGGTGATGGCTTCGCCGATGTGCTCATCGGTGCGCCGGGGTATCCCGGAGGAAATGGTTATGGTCGCGTGTCCGTCTATTTTGGTTCAGAGACCGGGTTGGGAACGTCTGCGGACTGGGTTCATACCGGGGAAGGGGTTCAGGACAAATTCGGCGCCTCGGTGAGTACCGCCGGTGATGTCAACGGCGACGGCATTGACGATTTCATTGTGGGCGCGCCGCAACATAACAGCGTCAATGTCAACGTCGGGCGCGTCTATTTATTCTATGGTTCTGAAAACGGACCGGGCGAAAATTCGGCATGGACAAATGACGGCGCAAGCACAGATGGTAACTTGGGCACAGCGGTGAGCAATGCCGGGGATGTCAACGGCGACGGGTATGCCGATATATTAGTCGGCGGTGGGGCTTTGTTCAATTACAGTTTTTTATATTATGGTAGTGTGTCCGGTCCCGGTTCTTCGAATCTCATCGGCGGAGTCTTCCCCGGAAGCAACGGCTATTTGGGGGCGGCAGGCGATGTCAACGGCGACGGATACGCTGATTTGCTGGTGGGGGCATCCTCAACGGCAAACCGTGGCGTGGTGATACTATTCTTGGGGTCTGCTTCGGGGGTTGTTCCTTCTGCTTTTCAAAGTGTCACCGGAGAACGCCCCGGCAACCGCTTCGGGTGGGCGGTGGCAGCAGCCGGAGATGTGAACGGCGACGGGTATTCCGATATTCTCATCGGTGAACCGGGGTATGATATGATTTCAAAGGCTGATGTCGGCAAAGCTTATGTTTATCATGGCGGTGCGGATGGACTGAAATCAACCTCATCATGGGCAAGAAGCGGCTCTGCCGGCGACCATCGTTTCGGTTTTTCTTTGTCCGCTGCCGGAGATGTCAATGGGGATGGTTATGACGATGTCCTTGTCGGCGGGTATGGGTATAATAGTTATAAAGGCTCTGCGTATGTGTATTCAGGTTCAGCCGGCGGGCTTGATTATGCCAGTTTATGGGAAGCGTACTGGTCATCCGGAGAGTTTGGCTGGGATGTGGCGGGGGTTGGCGACGTCAACGGCGATGGATACGCCGATATTCTGGTCAGCGCTGTAAATGCCAATAGTGTATTTCTGTATTACGGCTCGGCGAGCATTCCCTCCGGCACAGCGGAGTGGACAGCCTCCGGCGAGCAAATAAACAGCTTATTCGGTCTCTCCATTGGGGGAGCCGGGGATGTCAACGGGGATGGCTATGCCGATATTTTAGTCGGCGCACCCCATGATGGAACTTCCAATACCGGCAAAGTTTACCTTTACTACGGTTCCCAGACCGGACCCGTACCTTCCGGTTGGTCAGCGGAAGGACAGGCAGGTGAAAAATTCGGCTGGAACGTGAAAAGCGCCGGAGATGTCAATGGGGACGGGTATGCCGATATTTTAGTCGGCGCACCTTTCAATAGTGAAAATGGAACGGATGCCGGTAAAGTTTATCTGTACCTGGGTTCGCCGGAGGGACCGTCACTGAGCGCAGACTGGACAGCAATGGGTGAAAGCAGCAATGATAATTTCGGAATCTCGCTTTCTTCCGCGGGAGACATCGATAATGATGGTTATGCGGACGTAATTGTGGGCGCACCGGGGCGTTTCAACCCTGCCTCAAAAACCGGTCAGGCATATATCTACCACGGTTCTGCAACAGGGTTGGATGTACCCTCCATCATCTTGAGCGCGTCTGCCTCCAATGTCACATTTGGCTATTCCGTTTCACCCGCCGGAGACGTGAACGGCGATGGTTTTGCGGACATCATTATCGGCGCCCCAAATGCAGTTTCCCAAAAAGGACAAGCCTATGTTTACTTGGGTTCTTCGTTAGGGATACAACCGACTCCCATTGAAGTGTATACGGGAGAAACCGCCGGTGATCATTTTGGGTATCAGGTTACCACCGCCGGGGATGTGAACGGCGACGGCTACGCTGATGTCATCATCGGTGCGCCCGATCTCAACAGCAGTGCGGGGAAAGTTTATCTCTACCCGGGCAACAATGGCGACGGGCGGCTGTCACTAACCCAACAACAACGCGGCGACGGCAGCGGCTTGCTCGTTCACCCCTGGGATGCCACCTACAACCCCAACAAGTTTGCGGTTTCGCTGCAAACAGCCAATCCGATGGGGCGCAGCTATGCCAAACTTCAGGTGCAGGTCTGCCCCGCCGGAGAACCTTTCGGTTCTGCCGGCTGTATGGCATATATCTCCCCGCAGTGGATACCCACCGACCCCGCCGGGTATGTGCATCTTCAAGAAAATATAGACGGGTTGACGGAAAACAGACTCTACCGTTGGCGGGCGCGCGCCCAATTCGCTTCGCCTTTCTACCGTTACACACCCTGGCGACATTATAACGCGCGCGGCTTGGAAGCCGACCTCCGCACCGGTGCGCCCGCCAGCGACCTGTACATCCGCCAAACGATGGTTCCCACCACCCCGCTGTCGCTCGGGCAACCGTTGACCTATACCATTGAATTTGGCGCGCTGGGTTCGCAGGCGGTTGGCGTTGTCATCACCGACATTTTGCCGGACGCATTGCTCAGCCCCAACTTCACCAGCAGCGGCGTGCCCATATCGGACACGGGGGTCATCCCCGGTTATGTCTGGCAGGTGGGAACATTGAGCGCCGGGCAAACCGGCATCATCACAATAACCGGCATCGCCAATGCGCAACGTTTCATCAATACAGCGCTCATCACCGGCACATCTCGAGACACACAGTCATCCAACAATATCGCCACCGTCCAAACACACATTCCGGGCATTATTTTTGTAGACCGGGACGCCGCCGGGATATTGCATGATGGGCAATCATGGACTACCGCTTTCACTGATTTACAGGATGCTTTGGGGGTGGCTCAAAGCGGCGATGAAATATGGGTGGCAGAGGGAATATACAAACCGACCGATGCCCTGACGCGCACCGAAACGTTTGCTTTGCCCGGCAACGTCGCTGTCTTTGGGGGCTTCAGTGGGAACGAAATCAACCGCTACGAGCGCGATTGGGGCGCACATCCCACCATTCTCAGCGGCGACATCGGCGTGCCCAATAATCCTGCCGATAACGTTTATCACGTGGTGACACTGACCGCAAACAACGCCATCCTGGATGGTTTCATCATCATCGGGGGGAATGCAGATTCCGGTGGCGCAAATAGCCGGGGAGGCGGGGTACACCTTACCGCCGACGCCTCCGAAATGCGAAATCTGACCATCGCGGGGAATACCGCCATTGATGGGGGCGGGGCATACCTCAATGGTACAGTGCGCTTGACAAATATCACCTTCAGTGGAAATACTGCCGTGAATGATGGCGGGGGAATCTTCAGTTGGGGTGCATCGACGCTGATAAATTCGACATTCAGCCAAAATAGCGCCGATAGGGGCGGCGGCATATATTATGCCGGCGGTACACTTACCGTGACGAATAGTATCTTGTGGAAAAATACAGCCAATTTGTCCCCGCAAATATCCGCCGGCGCAGGTGTTGTGGTCACCTATAGCGATGTGCAGAACGGGTGGAGTGGCGTCGGAAATTTAAACGCCGACCCCAACTTTTATGATGCGGATGGTGCCGACAATATTCCGGGCACACTTGACGACGATTTGCGTTTGCGCCACAACTCCCCTGTCATAGATACCGGCGACACCGGCGCACTTCCCCTCGACTCCGAAGATATGGATGGCAACGGCAATACCGTGGAGCCAATTCCCTATGATTTGAGTGGGCGCGCCCGCCTGATTGGCGCTACCGTCATCACACCCACCGTGGACATGGGCGCTTATGAAGCCAATATACTTGATACACTGGCGGAAGCAGCGGTGCTTTTGGCAAAAGGGATTGCATTTCGGACGGAACATCTGCAAGTGCTTCCGGCTGACACCCTGACGGACGCATTGAAAAACTATTCCAACTTCAATAATGGCGAATGGTATCTGGATTTTTGCACCGACTATAGCCAAATTGACGGTCAGGGCTATTGTCCCGGAAATCGCCCCACCCATATTCGGAACGATTTGCTCGATACCGCCGCACTCTATCGCGTTGCCGCCAATTTCCCCACGGAAGTTTTCACCCCCACGCGCACCGGCAACCCGATAAACGTGTGGCAATCCGGCGGGCAGGGGATGTTGACGGCAATCGGCGAAATCATCAATGACCATCTGGTGTTCGGGAATGAATTTCTGGTTGATGCCACAGACTACCGTTTCAGCACGGCGGGAATCCCCAATGCCGACCAAATCATCACCCGGGAATTGGATGAGCTGGGATTGGCACAGCAACAATTTGAGGCGATCCTTCATCTTGTATTTCGGGCATTTAATGAATGGCAGGTGGGGCAGTATGCCACCGGAGACCAGTTTGAGCAGTTCGGTATGGCGAGCGGGCTGCTGATGAATACGCTCAATGAAATTGCCGCCCGCTATTATATGCTGGGGCAAAGCGACCGGGCGCTGGAAGTGTATAATCGCGCTTATCGGGAGCAAAATATGCAGTTGATGGCGCTGGCGGCGCTGGCGCAGGATACCGGTAACGATTACCTGCGCAACGGCAGTTTTGAAATGCTCAACAATTTGAGCCAACTTCGCGCCCGCGCCCAAGCGATTCACAACAATCTGGATTTCTTCGGTTTTACGCCGAACTATGTGCCGCTGCAACCATTTGAGCAACTTTTGCAACTCACGGAAGGTCCCACCGGCGACACCGGGCTGTTGGGAACCGCACGCGATTTGGAGAATCAGGCGCGTGACGCCCAACGCACTTTCGACGAAAATGCCTCGGATATGGCGACGGAACTCGACAATTTGCAGGTGGAACTGGATAACGAACTATTTGAACTTTGCGGGCAGACCCAAGACGATTACGCCACTTGTACCGGCGGATTGATGGCTCAAAATCTTCAGGAAATGTTTGCGGCATCAAAGCGCATTGGGCTGGCTTGGTTGCAGGCGCAGAATATCGTCAAAGAAATTCAGAATGAACAAGACCGCGCCGAACAGGTTATTCAAGTGACGCTGGATTTAGGGAACACAATATCTGCCAACGAATTAGCCATCGGGCAATTGGAAGCGCATCAGGAAACGACCAGCCGGGTGAGGTCATCGGAAAATCAAATTAACCTGGGGGTTGAAGCGTCACTAAAAGTTTTTTGGGGCATTGAAGTAGAGTCCACCGTTTCTTCCAACCCCATACATTTTGGAAGTGACTGGAAATCCAGCGCAGGATTTGAGGCTTCCGTCACCGCTCAAGCCGGATACAACCATGCGTGGACGTGGAATAACTCTACCACAGAAGTATGGAACCCAAACGCGGAGAAAATCAGCCGGTATCGCAGCCAAAATGAGTTGCAACAGCAGATCGCCCAATCAAAAATTGAAGGGGCGAACAGTGCCGCCGTGGTCAAAAACCTGCTCTTGCAAGAATCGGAGGCGTTGCAGGAGTATGAAATTGCGATGGCGGAATTCAATCAACTTTCTACCGAGCATAACTATCTGGGCGAACAATACAGCCGTTTGCTCAATCGGCGAGCGAATGCCATCAACCGGGTTGCCAACCACAACAGCCATTTGCTCAACCCCGCGTATCGCATCTGGCGCGATTCGCTCACCACGCAATCGTTGGCGGCGCACAACCTCGCCGCTCAATTCGCATACCTCACCGCCCGTGCCGCCGAGTATGAATTGCTGACGCCCTATCCCAATCTGGATGATATTTTCAAAGCGCGAACTTCAAATGACATCCGTCTATTTTTGGACAATCTCAAAGTGTGGTATCAGGCGCTCAACTTGCCGGGGCAATTGAATCGTTATCCATATACGATTTCTCTGGCTCAAGATGTTTGTGGGTTGACCGATGAAGCGTTGGACCCAACGTCTGCCCTGTCGCCGAGCGAATTGGAACAAAAGCGTTTTGATGAATTCCAAAATTGTCTCCAAAAGTATATTTTCCGCAATCAACTGACCATAGATTTTTCCACGTCACTGGAGCAGCAGCACAATCAGAACCAGTTTTTGTTCAGTCCCAACATTTGGAATAATCGAATTGCCGGCATTGGGACACCGCTCAAAGATAATCAGGGGGTTTGGATTAATCTGGTCACCAAACAAGCTGCCGTATCCGGCAATCCGGAGGTCGTTCTGGTTCACGGCAGTTCTGCCGGCGGTGCAGAGACCTATCGCAATGCGGCAGGGGGCATTGTTCGCTACGACCCCGCAACGGCTGTGCCCGTCGGGTATGTTGTCCCGCCTGAGCTTGCACCGGGCAATACGACCATTGTTTTACGACCGGGCATTAATGGCAGCGGTGAAATTCCCAATGGCGGGTTGGTTGG
>JAJRSQ010000467.1 GCA_024278725.1 Chloroflexota bacterium | reverse complement strand
GACATGAACGCCATCACCGTAACCGTGCGCGACAAAACGACCGGCGCCGTGGTGGAAACGCAGACGGTTGACCTCAACCGGCGCATTCCCACCGGCTCGGACACGCTGGCGACCCCCGATGTCACTCTGCAGCCCTCGCGCTTCAACACCTCCACCACGGAATATGAGTTGGTGGCAAATTTCAATTTACATGTGGAAGACAGTTTCACGCTCACGGCAGAAGCCGCCGATGTGGCGGGGCATACCGCCTCGGTGACGCAGGTGGTGGATGACACCACGCCGCCCGCGCAGATTGATTCGCTTTCCGCCCTGTGGCGCACGGATGGCGGGGTGGATTTGCGCTGGACAGCGCCGGGCGACAGCGGGATGGTCGGCACGGCAGCACAATATGATATTCGATACAGCAGTTCGCCCATTGACAGCTTCACATGGTACAGCGCCACCCCAATTGCATCGCCGCCAACGCCGATGACCGGGAATACGGTACAAACGTTCACCGTACCAAGCCCCCTGCCCGACCCGGTATATTTCGCCATTAAAACCACCGACAACGAAGGCAACCAATCGCTATTGTCCAATTCGGCGCAGGCGCACAATGAATGGCGCGTCTTCCTGCCGCTCATTGTCAAATGATTTTTCAACTGAACCGGGCAGCCGCATCGGGCACGCCCGTATCAAATATTTTTCACAAAACGTGTATTTAATTCGGAGGAAAGTTATATGAAATCACAGACATTCACCCCCACTGTATCCCGCCTGAAATCACTGGCATGGGTTTTAGTGGCTGCCATCGCTCTGACCGGCGGATTGTTGACCGCGCTGGCGGCAACTGCGGTTGCATCCGCGCCACGAGAAACGCAATCCGTGACGAGCGGCGCGCGAAGCGTCACCACCATTGCCCTGCCCAACCAAAGCGGGCTGGAACCCTACGCGATGGCATACAACACATCGAACGGGTACATTTACGTCACCAACAACAACACGAACGATGTTTCGGTTATCAACGGCTCAACCGTCATCGCCCGCATTCCGGTGGGGAGCGGTCCGCGCGGTATCACCTATAACGCGGGGAACGGGCGAATGTACATCGCCAACAAATCCTCCGACAGCGTCAGTGTGATTAATGGCACCACTAAAGAAGCCGATATTGTCGTCGGCAATCGCCCGTCGAACCTGAAATTCAACCCAAAAAACAATTACGTGTATGTCGCCAACACCCTGAGCGATACCATTTCCATCATTGATGGTCCCACCGTCATTGCCACCGTGCCGGTGGGCAATCACCCCAGCGTGATTGTGGTGAACGATAATCCCGCTTCGGCAAATTACGGCGATGTGTATGTGACCAATCTTTTGAGCGACACCGTGACCATCATCGGCGGCGCGAATGGCACAACGGTGGTCGGCACGCTGCCCACGGGCGGCATCCGCCCCACCGACCTGACCTTCAACCCGAACAGCGGTTATGTGTATGTGGTGAACACCTACAGCGACACGCTGACCACCAAAGGGAGCGTGACGGTAATTGACAGCGCCACCCGCGCGGTGAAGCGCACTTTTTCGGTGAACACCCGCCCCACCGCCATCACCGCCGACCGGGGGAACGATAACGCCTATGTGCTGAACACCGGCGGCGACAGTGTGAATGTTCTGCGCCGTTCCGGGCGCGCCCTGCCCCAAAGCTGGTTCCGGGTGGGAAATTATCCGCGCCGCGTGCGCGTTGACCCGGTGACGCATATGGTGTATATCGCCAACGCCTACAGCGATACCGTCACCGTGATGGACGGCAACGCCCCCGACAGCACCGTCGCGGTGAGCATCGCCGGCACGGTCAACGTGGGCGACGCGCCGCAAGCCATCCAAATCGACCCCACCAACCACAACGTGTATGTGGGCAATCGCGGGGGGAATACCATTTCCATTTTGAACGGCACATCGCTGGTGGGAACCATCCCCGCGCAATATTTCCCCACCCATATCGCCATCAATCCGAATAACGGTTACGCCTACGTGCCGATGCGCGGCGGCAACGTGGTGCGAATTTACAACGGCACATCGCTGGTGAAAGAAGTGCCGGTGCGCCACAACCCGCGCGCCGTCGCCATCAACCCCGCCACCAACATCGCCTATGTCGCCAACTTCGACAGCAAGTCCGTCTCGGTGATTGATGCCGCATACAACCCGGTCGCGCGCATCAAGTTGGGGCAAAAAGGTCCCATCCACGTGGCGGTTGACAGCGCCAACAATCTGGTTTACGCCGCCAACTGGTACAGCGATACCGTCAGTGTGATAAATGCTTCCACCAACGCGGTCATCGGCGCGGTGGCAGTGGGCGCAAATCCGCGTTACATTGCCATTGACCCCAATACCGGCTTCGCCTACGTGGCAAACACCTACGGCAACACGGTGTCCGTGTTGCAGGGAACCACCGTGAAAGCGACGCTGGCGCCGGGGCTGGAACCCCGTTTCGCCCTGTACAATCCGGTGAACGGAAATATTTACGTCAGCAATAAAACCGATGGCACGGTCAGCGTGTTCAACGGGCTGAGCAAACTCGGCGACGTGACTGTGGGGGCGCAACCGGAAGATATGACGGTGGATGCCGCCGGACGGGTGTACGTCTCCAATTACGCGGGAAACTCTGTGTCCATTATTGATGGAACGAGCTTGGTCGCCACCGTTGCGGTGGGACAGGGTCCCGAAGGCATCACGGCGGGCAGTAACGGGCAGATTTTTGTCAGCAACACGGTGGACAACACCGTGAGCGTCATCGAAGGGACATCCGTTGCGGCAACCTATGCCGTAGGCGCAAGACCCCGCTCCGTCGCCTACAACCCAACCACCGACCAAGTTTTCATCGCTAATTACGATGGCGCATCCATCTCGGTGCTGAATGCCGAACCCCCGCACGGCGATTTTTCCGGCACGGCACGCAGCAACGCCGCCGCGCCCGCAACCGTCAACTTCTCCAGCATCGTCACCGGCGCGGTGACGGGCTATGCGTGGACATTCGGCGATGGCGGCACGGCAACCGCCGCCAATCCGAATCACACCTACAGTACCCCCGGCAATTACGGCGTCTCGCTCACCGTGAGCGGTCCCGGCGGCTCAACCGTCGTTTCCAAAACAGATTACATTTTCGTCGCCGCACCCATCGCCGGACCGGAAGCCAATTTCTCCGCGAATCAAATTGCGGGCGAAGTGCCCTTCACCGTCACCTTCACCGCCGTCACCACCAACACCGTGGACACGTGGGCGTGGGATTTCGGAGATGGCAGCACTGCCGCCACCGGACCCATCGTTCAGCACACCTACACCGCCATCGGCGATTATGAAGTGCGCCTGACCGTCGGCAACAGCATCGACAGTTTCATCGTTGACAAACCGGCATACATTCACGCCAGCAATCCAGTCTTTTACGTGTTCCTGCCGTTGGTGTTGAAGTAAACTGTTTTACTCTGTTTTGACAGGCAGGGGCGGCTCGCGAGCCGCCCCTACGAAAGACCCTTTCAAAACTATCTTTTTCGTTTGACGAGGCTGTATGGCATTTTTACAACGCGGGTTAAAAATAAAATTTCTGGCGACGCTACTGCTGGCGTGGACGCTGGCGGCGTGCGGCACAACCGGCACACCGACTTCCCCCAGCGCGCAATCCTTTTTCGCCGACGGCTACGCCGCTGCCCGAAAAAGCGACTGGGCGGCGGCGGAAACGGCATTCTCGGCGGGGCTGGCGCAAAACCAAAACCACGCCGAACCCTTCGCCGGGCGCGGCTGGGCGCGACTGAACCAAAACAACTTCGCCGCCGCGCTGGATGATTTCCGGCAAGCCATCGCCCTCAATGCCGATGACGCATCGGCGTGGGCGGGGTTGGGACGCGCCCAACTCAAACTGGGGGATTATGAATCGGCGCGGGAAAGTCTGACTCAAGCCGTCGCCCTGTCCCCCTTCCGCTCCGGCGCATTCATTGACCGGGGGCTGACTTTTTACAAACAGGGCGATTATGAATCCGCCATCGCCGATTTCAGCCGAGGCATCCGCGCCAACAGCCGCACCCAACGCGGATTTTACAATCGCGGGCTGGCGTATCTGAAGCTGGGACAAACTGCCGCCGCCATCGCCGATTTTTCCGCCGTGATTGAACGCAATCCGCAATATACCGCCGCCTATTCCCGGCGCGCCGCCGCGTATCAGGCGCAGGGAGACCTCGCGTTGGCGCAAGCCGATTTGGACGCGGTGCTGTCGCAAAACCCCACCGATGCCGCCGGGTATGTCACCCGTGGCGCGCTCTTTGCCGCGCAAAACGATTTTCCGCGCGCGTTGGATGATTTCAGCCGCGCGCTGGAACTTTCGCCCGCCGATGCCAAGATTTGGCGCGAACGGGGCAAGGTTTTTTACGCGCAGGGCGATTACGTTTCCGCGCTGGATGATTTCCGGCAAGCCCTGACGCTGAACCCCAACGATGCCTCCGCCCGATATTGGCAGGGGCTGGCGCACTACCGGCGCGGCAATTATGCGGAAGCCATCGCCGCGATGGATGCCGCTTTTTTGCTCACCCCGCCGACCCCCGCCCGGCAATACCAACGGGGATTGGCGTTTTATCGCGCCGGCGATTTTCCATCCGCCCAAAAAGATTTTGACGCCGCCATTGCCGACGGGCTGGACACTGCCAACGGCTATTATTATCGCGGGCTGGCGCAGTATCACCGGCAAAATTATGCCGCCGCCGCAGATAATTTCAGCGCAGCAATTGCCCGCGCCGAAAACTTCACCAATGCGTACCGCCAGCGCGGATGGGCGGAATACCGGCAGGGCGACTATACCGCCGCCCGCGCCGATTTTGAGCAGGCGCGCGCGCTCGGCGCGGGGGATGCGGTGGCGTACCCGCTGGGGCTGGTCGCGTACCGGCTGGGCAATTATCCGTTAGCCATCGCCGAGATGACCGCCGCGTTTGAGGCGTCCGCGCCCACCGCCGCCCGGCAGTATCAGCGCGGGTTGGCGTTTTATCGCAACGGCGATTTTGAATCGGCGCTGGCGGACATTGAAGCCGCCATCAATGCCGGATATGAATCGGCAAATGCCTTTTATTATCACGGGCTGGCGGCGTACCATCTGGACAACTTTCCGCGCGCGGTGGTGGATTTCAGCCGCGCAATTGAACTTTCGCCCGATATGAGCGGGGCGTATCGCCAGCGCGGGCTGGCGGAATACCGGCTGGGACAGCTCAATTTGGCGCAGGAAGATTTCGCCGTTGCCGCAAATCTCTCCGCCGATGCGCCCGCCGAATATGCGCTGGGGCTGGTGCAGTATCACGCTCAGGAATACCGGCAGGCGGTGGAAAATATGAGCGTCGCCTTTGAGCAGGTCGCGCCCACCCCCTCGCAGCGGTATCAGCGTGGGCTGGCGTTTTATCAGTTGGGCGATTATGAATCGGCGCGGGCGGATTTTGATGCCGCCATCGCCGCCGGGCTGGACACCGCCAACGGCTATTATTATCGGGGGCTGACGGCGTTCCATCTGGATGATACCGCCTCGGCGCGGGCAGATTTCAACCGCGCCATCGCCCTCGCGCCCGATTTCGGCAGTGCGTATCGCCAGCGCGGGCTGATTTCGTACCGGCAGGGCGATTACGCTGCCGCCACCGCCGATTTGGAGACCGCCCGACAATTGGGGAGCGGGATTGCCTCGGCGTACACGCTGGGGCTGGCAGCATACCGGCAGGGCGATTACGAGCGAGCCGCGCAGGCGATGACGCTCGCCTTTGAAGCTGCGCCGCCCACCCCCGCCCAACGCTATCAGCGCGGGCTGGCATACTATCGGCAGGGCGATTATCAAGCCGCTCTGGATGATATTTCCACCGCGATTGCGGACGGATACCGCACGGCAAACGGATTCTATTATGCCGGATTGAGCGCTTATCATTTGAAAAAATACGCCCGCGCCGCCGATTATTTCACCGACGCGCTGAAACAGGACGGCGCATCGACCGCCGCCTATCGCCAGCGCGGATTGGCGCGCTACAAAGCGGGACAGGTGCAACTCGCCCGCGCCGATTTGGACTTGGCAATCAAGCTCCGCCCGAATGACGCTCGCGTCTATTTTTATCGCGGGCTGCTCATCCGCGACGAGGGCGATTTGCCCGCCGCCATTCAGGATTTCAACCGCGCGCTGGAACTTGCGCCGAACGATACGACCATTTTGTACACCCGCGGACGCGCCTATTATGCCCGTGCCGATTTCGCCGCCGCCGCCGCCGATTTCGCCCGCGTGCGAACGCTCGACCCCGCCCACAGCGGCGCCGGCTATTATTTGGGACTGACACAGTACAAAACCAACGCCTATGCCGACGCGGTGCAAAGTTTCTCCGCCGCGATTCAACTTTCGCCGACCAACGGCTGGGCGCTCTATTATCGTGGGCTGGCGTACCGGCGATTGGGGCAGTTCACCGCCGCCAAAGCCGATTTACAGCGCGTGCTGGAAGTCGCGCCGGGGTCTCGCGCCGCCACCCGCGCCGCGCGGGTACTGAAGAAATTATGATGAAACATCCTCGCCGAGATTCGTAGGGGCGGGGCTTATCCCCGCCCAAATTTGGGCGACCACAAGGGTCGCCCCTACAACGGCGGGGGATAAAAGGAATCTTTTATGCGTTACCGTCTTTTTTTGCTGATATTGCTCACATTGCTGATGCCCGCCACCGCGCGCGCCGACGACCCCGCCGCGCCGGAAAATCGCGTGCAAGCCAACATCACCTTCAAAGAATTGGGGGAAAGAACGCTCACCCTCAAAACCATTTACGACCAATCGTCCGTGTCGTTCAGCCTGCCCGCCGGGCGAAAAATTGAACGGGCAACGCTGAATCTGGAATTTTCGCACGGGAAAAAACTGCTGCCCGCCACCTCCGACCTGACCATCGTTTTGAACGCCGAACCGGTGGCGAACATCATCCTTTCGCCGGAAAACGCCGACCGCAACATCATCCCCATCACCCTGCCCGCCGAAGCCTTCATCCCCGGCGAAAATACCCTCACCTTCCGCCTGAATCAACGGTTGCGCACCAAAGGCTGCGGCGATGTGGGCGACAGCCGCTTGTGGACGAAAATCTATTCCGCCAGTTTTTTGGCATTGGAAACGGTGGACGAACCCATTTCCGCCGATTTGGGGCAGTATCCCCGCCCCTTCACCACGTTGACCCCGCTGGCAGACAGCCCGCAGGTGCTATTCGTCCTCCCCGATGCGCCCTCATCCACCGAATTGACCGCCGCCGCCGCGATTGCCGCCGCGCTGGGGCAAGCCGCCGCGTGGGAACAACCGCCCCTGCAAGCGGTCACGGTGAGCCAACTCGATACTGCCGACACGGTGAACAACCATCTGCTCGCCATTGGCAGCGCCGAGCGCAACCCGCTGGCGCAAAACGCCGCCCCCGGCATCACCGCCGCGACCTCTCCCTACAACGCCAACCGGCTGCTGTTGACGGTCTCCGGCGCCACCGACGCGGCATTGCGCCAAGCCGGTGAAATGCTGGCGACGGCATCGGCGTGGGCAAATTTTTCCGGCGACACCGTTGCGCCGATGACCGTTTCGCCCCGCCCGACCCCCGCGCGCACTGCGCGCGCCACCTTCGCGGAATTGGGCTTCTCCGACCGCCGGGTGCGGGGCATCGGCACGCATGACATCTATTTCCCGATTGATATTCCCTACAACTGGAAACCGACCAGCGACGCATCCATTGAGGTGCGCTTCAGCCACGCTTCGGTGCGGTTGGACGCAACCACATCGAAAATGAGCGCTTTCATCAACGGCTTCAAAGTGTCGGATGTGGCGCTGACCAAACGAAACGACACCAACGGGCGGCTGGTGATTCAACTTTCGCCGCGCCAGATTCATCCGGGGCGAAATTGGCTTCATCTCTCCTTCGATTTGCACGTGCAAAAAGAAGATTGCAATTTCCGCTATTTGCAGGAAGCATGGGCGACCGTTTCGGCGGAAAAATCGGTGGTGAATTTGGCGCACGTCAACAGCGCGCCGCCGCTGGAACTGCGCTATCTCCCTTCGCCGCTGGTGACCCCGGAAGATTTGAGCGCGGATATTTTCGTGCTGGCGACGCAACCCACCCCTGCCGAATTGACCGCGCTGGTGCGCACCGCCGCCAAACTGGGCACGTATGTCTCGGTGGACGGTTTGCGCCCCCGCGCCACCACCGCCGACGCATTCAATCCCGCCGACGCGCCCGACAGTCATGTCATCGCCATTGGTGCGCCGGAAACCAATGCCCTGCTGGCGCGATATGATTCCGCGCTGCCGCAACATCTCATCGTTTCCCCGGAAACCGGGCAAACAGCCAATCAGGAAATTTTGGAACCGTTGCCCGCATCCATCGAATACAGTTCCGGCTACATCCAAGTTTTGCCCGCCCCGTGGGATTCGCGGGGGACGCTGATGGTGTTGAGCGCATTTGAGGAACCCTTG
>JAJRSQ010000466.1 GCA_024278725.1 Chloroflexota bacterium | reverse complement strand
TCAAAACTGGCGCAATCCCCAAATGGGGGGACGCTTTTTGCGCAATGTATGCCCCGAATGGGGTGCAAGGTCGTTTGACCTGACGACTAACACAAGGAAGACCGGTGCAAGCGAATGTGCAGACGGGAAAACCGTCTTTTTCCCCTCGATAGGTCATCGCAGGTCAATTTGGGCGTTGGGTCAATAAAAACAAATCTTAAAATGACAAGGAGAATAGTGATGAATGAAAAAAATAAGTGTCCGGTAACGATGAGTGCTTATCGGCATACCAAACTTGGAGGAGATATGCTCCGCAAGTGGTGGCCGAATCAACTGAACCTGCGAATTCTCTATCAAAATCCGCCTACGCTCAAACCCACGAGCCGGGATTTCAACTATGCCAAGTCATTCGCAGCGCTTGATTATAAGGCGCTGAAAGAAGACCTCCGTCGCCTGATGTCCGACTCCCAAGATTGGTGGCCGGCTGACTACGGGCACTATGGACCCCTTTTCATCCGCATGGCTTGGCACAGCGCCGGCACTTACCGTGTTTTCGATGGTCGCGGAGGCGGAGGCAGCGGCAATCAACGTTTTGCACCGATAAATAGCTGGCCCGATAACGTCAGCCTTGATAAGGCTCGGCGTCTTCTCTGGCCGATTAAGAGAAAATACGGCAATAAAATTTCCTGGGGCGACTTGATTATCCTGGCTGGCAACGTTGCCATGGAATCTATGGGATTCAAAACCTTCGGCTTTGGCGCGGGTCGCGTGGATATCTGGGAGCCTGAAGAGGATGCGAATTGGGGGGCTGAGTCCGAGTGGCTGGGTGATGAACGCCATCCGGGCGGAGAATTGGAAAAACCCCTGGCAGCCGACCATATGGGACTGATCTATGTGAATCCGGAAGGACCCGGCGGCGAGCCTAATGTGCTGAAAGCCGCAGAGCACATCCGGGAGAGCTTCAAGCGTATGGCTATGAACGACGAAGAGACGGTGGCGCTCATCGTCGGCGGGCATACCTTCGGGAAGTGCCACGGAGCCGCTGACGGCGGCAAATATCTGGGACCCGAGCCTGAGGCGGCTCCCCTTGAGGAACAGGGATTGGGCTGGAAAAATAGCTATGGCATCGGCAAAGGTCCTGACACCATCACCAGCGGTCTGGAAGGCGCTTGGACGCCGACGCCCACCAAGTGGGACAACAGCTTTCTGAAGCTCCTTTTCAAGTACGACTGGAATTTGGAAAAAAGCCCGGGCGGCGCATGGCAGTGGGTAGCGGTCAATCCCGCTCCCGAGGATATGGCGCCCGATGCCCATGATCCAAGCAAAAAGCACAAGCCGATTATGCTCACCACCGACTTAGCGCTTCGTATGGATCCCATTTATGAGCCTATCGCCCGTCGTTTTATGGAACACCCCGAAGCGCTGGACGATGCTTTTGCCGGAGCCTGGTTCAAACTCACTCACCGTGACTTAGGTCCGAAGTCGCGCTATCTCGGTCCGGAGGTGCCCGCAGAGACTCTCATCTGGCAGGATCCCATCCCCCCGGTGGACCACGACCTTATTGATGAAGCGGATATAACTCGGCTAAAGAAACAGATTCTCGCTTCCGGGCTTGCCGTATCCGAACTGGTCTACACCGCGTGGTCATCCGCCGCAACTTTCCGGGGCACTGATAATCGAGGTGGCGCCAACGGCGCGCGAATTCGCCTTGCGCCACAGAAAGATTGGGAAGTGAACCAGCCGGCGCAGCTTGACAATGTCTTGGGGGTGCTGGAAGGTATTCGGGACGAATTCAATCGGGCGCAATCCGGAGACAAAAGGGTTTCCTTGGCAGATCTAATTGTACTCGGCGGTGTCGCTGCAATCGAAGCGGCTGCCCGTCAGGCAGGTTTCGAGGTAAAGGTTCCCTTTGCACCCGGTCGAACGGACGCGTCTCAGGAGCAGACCGACGTGGAATCCTTCAGATACCTGGAGCCGGTGGCAGACGGCTTCCGCAACTACCTGAAATCGGGCTGTGATGACCTTTCCGCCGAACATCTTCTGATTGACCGCGCTCATCTCCTTACTCTGAGTATGCCGGAAATGACAGTCCTCGTCGGAGGAATGCGGGTGCTGGGGGCTAACTTCGGCGGCGCGTCCCACGGCATTTTCACTAAGCGTCCGGGCACACTGACTAACGACTTCTTCGTCAACCTGCTGGATATGTCCGTTGAGTGGCAGCCTAGCGCGGACTATTCTTATATCTACGAAGGGTATGACCGTGCCAGCGGCGAGCGGAAGTGGACCGCAACTCGCGTCGATCTGGTTTTCGGGTCTAACGCTCAACTACGTGCCCAAGCCGAGTTCTATGCCCAGGACGACAATCGGGAGAAGTTCGTGCAGGATTTCATCGCAGCGTGGAACAAGGTCATGAACCTTGATCGCTTCGACCTTGCCTGGCGGTAATAGGAAGATTCTCAATCGCTTCTGGCAAAGTGGCACAAGCGCAGACAGATAACAACCAGTTGCGGCGGATGGCGTACCGCCGCGTCTGAAGTTATTTGCTATAATATAATAGCGCAAAAGAAACAACATCACCCAATGGAAGCGAGCGCCGATGATCATACAACTGTACCTTGCCCCCGCTGCGAACGGCAAAACCCGGTATCTGACCCGACTGGTGCGCGAAGTACCCCTCGGGGTGCGCGTGTGCGTGTCCACCACCCTGCAGGCGCAGGCATGGCGGCAACGGCTGGCGAAGCTGGGGGGCGGGTTGGGCGTGCGGGTGCAGACGCTGGACGATTTTTACACCGACTGTCTCGACGCGGCGGGCATCGCGGTGACGCAATTGAGCGCCCCGGTGCAATATCGTCTGTTGCAAACCATTGTCGCTGCCACCCCGCTGACCCATTACGTCGGATTGCGCCGGTTTCCGGGCTTCATCCGGCTGTTGCAGGATTTTATCGTCACGGTGAAAGGGGCGGGCATCACCCCGGAAAACTTCTCTGCCGCAATGGGAACCGTTCCCCGTTTGCAGGAATTGGCAGAAATTTATACCCGCTATCAGGCTTATCTGCATGAAAAAGGCTGGGCGGATGCGGTGGAACCGGGTTTGCGAGCCGCGGCGGTGGCGGCGCAGACATCCACCGGCGAATCATTGCTGGTGGTGGATGGGTTCGATAATTTCAACGCCGTTCAGTTGGCGTTTCTCGCTGCGATTGCGCCCGCCGTTCCGCAAATGGTCATAACCCTGACCGGACAAATGGACGGACAACCGCGTCCGCTGGTGCATCAACGGTTCGACAAAACCCGCCGCCGGGTGGAGGAAACTTTCGGCATCACCGCCGAGCCGCTGCCCGAATCATCGCCGCCCGTGGCGCGGGTGCCGGCGCGATTGGAAGCGGAATTGTTTGCGGCGCGCACCGCGCCCATCCCCAATGATGGCACACTCACTTTAATTGAAGCGGGCGACCGTCCCGCCGAAGTGCGCGCCGCGCTGCGCTGGCTCAAAGCGCGCATCGCTCTCGATGGCGTGCCCGCTGACCAATTGGCGTTGCTGGCGCGAAATATCGAAACCTATCTGCCGCACATTCGCCAAATTGCCGCGGAGTTCGGATTGCCCATTCGGGTTTTTAAAGCAGAACCGTTGTCCGCCAATCCGCTCATTGCCGCGCTGTTGAACCTGTTGCGGCTGACGTTGCCGCTGGCGGATGGCAGTTCCGAGCGGGCATTCCCGTACCGGCTGACGGTGCAGGCATGGCGCGCGCCGTATTTTGATTGGTCGCTGGCGTGGGTGGATGGCGAGCCGGTGGGTATTGCGGCGGGGGATGCGGTGGTGCTGAACGCCATCGCCCGTTACGGGCAGGTGTTGGGCGGGGAAAGCCGGTGGCGCGCGGCGTTTCAACTGCTGGAAAATCGGCGTGACCGTCCGCGCGGGTTCGATGAAGAACTGCTGGCGGCATCGCTCCCTTCTGCCGCGGAAGCCGCCGATTTCGCGGCGAAATTCGACCGTTTTGCGCGCTATCTGACTCCGCCCGCCGAGGCGGACACGTTCACCGCGTTTGTGCGCTGGCTGGAAACGCTCATCGGCGATGACCGGCTGGCAACTGCCGAGTCGCTGGGGGTGGTGGCGCGGGCACGGGCGGAAGCGGAAACCTCGGCGCGAGATGTGGCGGCACTGCGGGCGCTGAAAGAAGTGTTGCGCGGACTGGTGTGGGCGGAAAAGAACATCACGCCGGATGAAAAAATTACCTTCCCCCAATTTTTCACCGAATTGGTCGGCGCGGTTGACGCGGCGCAGTATTCACCCGCCGGTATCCTCATCCACCCTGCCATTTTGGTGGCGGATGCAGTGGCAGTGCGCGGACTGGCGTTTCATGCGGTGGCGGTGCTGGGCATGGCGGAAGGTGAATTTCCCGCCGTGCTGAAAGAAGACCCACTGTTGCGCGATGCCGACCGGCGGCGATTGAATGCGGCAGGGGCGTCGCTGCCACTTTCCACCGACAGCGACGAGGTGGAATTTTTTTACGAAACTATCACCCGTGCGTGGGCGAAATTGCTGCTCACGCGTCCCCGGCTGGCGGACAACGGCGCGGAATGGCAGGCATCTGCCTATTGGGAAGAGGTGCGCCGTTTGGTGGATGTTCAGCCGGAGCAGCCACCGCCCGTCCCGCCACCGGCACAGGCGGCATCGTGGGGGGAGGCGCTGGCGGGGCTGGGCGACACTGCACTCGATGCCGATTTGGCGGCGCGCGCCCCGGAGCGGTTCGCGGCGCTGGCACACGCCGCCGAGATTTTCACCCTGCGTCGCCGGGCGGGCACAAAGACCCCCTTCGATGGCGATTTGTCCGCCGTCGCCCCTGAATTTGCGCGGAAATTTGCGCCGGAAAACCCGTGGAGCGCCAGCCGTCTGGAAAGTTACCGCGCGTGCCCGTTCATGTTTTTCGCCGGTTCGGTGTTGGGGTTGGAACCACGCGGTGAGCCGCCGGAGGGGTTGGATGCGCGCCAGCTCGGCAATATCTATCACCACATTTTTGAAAAAACATACGGTGCCGCCGCCGACCCCACCGACCTCGATGCGCTGCTGACGCGGTTGCCGGAGGTTGCCGAATCCATTTTGGATGATGCGCCGGCAGTGGAAGGTTTTCGGGAAACGGCATGGTGGGCGCACACCCGAAACACCATCGTGGAAAATGTGCGCGCGTCGCTGGTGGCGTTGGATGAACTTGCAGGCGATTTCACCGCCACCCACGCCGAAAAGGGTTTCTTCGGCGCGAATGCGCTCACCGTGCGCGACGGGGCGGACTTTTTCCGGCTGCATGGGGTGATTGACCGGGTGGATGAACTACCCGATGGCTCCATCCGCATTATTGATTACAAAACCGCATCCGCCGCCGCTTTTGACAACGGGGCGTTGATACGCGGGAAAAAACTTCAGTTGCCTTTTTATGCCCTCGCGGCGCGGGATGCGCTGAAATTAGGCGACCCGAGCGATGGTTTCTACTGGCACATTCAACAGGCAAAAACGAGCAAACTCACCCTCAAAACATTCAAAACCGATGCCGCTGCCGGGGTGGATGTTGCCATCGCGGTGGCGGTGGCGCACGCATGGGCAGCCGTGCGCAGCGCGCGCGCCGGACATTTCGCGCCCCATCCCCCCGCTGATGGCTGTCCGTCTTTTTGTGCGGCGGCGGGTTTCTGCTGGCATTATCACCCCGGATTTGGAGGCTAAATGCACCCCATTGTCGCCCAACTTTCACCCAGTGCGGAACAATATCCCGCCGTCCACGCCCGCGGGCAGGATGTGGCGGTCACGGCGGGCGCGGGCACAGGCAAAACGCGCACGCTCGCCGCGCGGTATCTTTCGCTCTTGGCGGATGGATTGCCCTTGCGCGGCATTGTCGCCATCACCTTCACCCAAAAGGCGGCGCGCGAAATGCGCAATCGGGTGCGGGAAACGATGCGCAAATTCGTGGATAGCGGCACATCGGAGCGCGCCCGTTGGCTGGAAATTTACAGCCGGTTCGATGCCGCACGCATCAGCACCATCCACGGTCTGTGCGCCGAAATTCTGGCGGCGCATCCGGCGGAAGCGAACATCGCCCCGCGCTTCGCGGTGCTGGATGAGGGGCAAATGGCGGTGCTGCGCGGGCAGGCGGTGGCGGAAGGTATGGCGTGGGCGGCGAATCAGTCCGCCATTACGCCGCTGTTCGCGCAGATTGCGCCGTATCATCTGCAAAAGTTGTTGGATGCCCTGCTGGCGCAGCGGTTGGAGACCACCGATATTTTTGCGCGGCTGCCATCCGCATCCCTGTTGAAATATTGGGATGAAATTCTGACCACGGCGCGGAATACCGCTCGAAACGCGCTCTTTGCCCATCCCGATTGGCAACCCGCCGTGGATTTTGTCCGCGATACGACGCCGAACAATCCCGCTGATAAACTGGCAACTCAGCGCGAATTGGTTTTGGAAGCAGTGGCGGGCGACTTATCGCGGCTGGATGAAATTAATCTCTCCGGCGGCGCGGGGAAAAACTGGGACGGCGGCAAAGATACCGTGACCGCCGTGAAAGCCGCCATCAAAACAATTCGTGCGCTGTGGCGAACGCAGCGCGATATTTTGACGCTGACGCTCACCCCGGCGGATGAGGCGCTGGCGGCGGTGATGCCTGCCCTTGCGCAGTTGTTCGACGCAGCAGCGACACGGTATGAACGCGCTAAAATCGAACGGGAGGCGCTGGATTTTGACGATTTGGAAGCGAAGACGTTGACGTTGCTGCGCGAGCATGCCGCCGTGCGCGATTATTGGCAGTCGGAAATCCGGGCGTTGCTGGTGGATGAATTTCAGGACACCAACGCCCGCCAGCGCGATTTGCTCAACCTGCTGGATGGTGGCGGCGGCAAACGGTTCATTGTCGGCGATGCCAAACAGTCCATCTACCGATTCCGTGGGGCGGATGTGACCGTTTTCCGCGCCGAGCGGGACGCGATTCGCGCCGCCGGCACACACGTGGCGCTGGACACCTCCTATCGGGCGCACGCCGACCTCATCGCGGGGATGAACGGGCTGCTCGCGCCGGTACTGGGCATCACCGCTGACCCCGCCGAGCCGTGGCGCGAACCCTTCGCCGCGCTGAAACCCGCTCGCCCCGACCCCCGCGCCGGATTTTCCGCACCGCACATTGAGTTTCATCTGACCGGTGGCAGCAAAAGTGACGGTGCGCTCGATGCCGCCGCCAACGCGCTGGCGGCTCGGCTGGCGGAACTGGCTGCCACGCCCGGCATTTCCTTCGGAGATATGGCGATTTTGTGCCGCGCCGCGTCGTCGTTTGGGGCGTATGAGGATGCGCTGGAACGCGCCGCCATCCCCTTTGTGACCGTAGCGGGCGGCGGTTTTTACCGGCGTCCCGAAATCCGCGACTGCCTGAATGCGCTGCAAGCCATCGCCGACCCCACCGACAACGTGGCGCTGGCGGGCTTTTTGCGTTCCCCGGTGATTGGCGTGTCGGACAGCACGCTCTTTAAATTGTTCGATGCCCCTTCTGCGGGCAGCCCCATCATCATTGAAAAATTACCGCTTTCAGTTGCCACCACAGGGGGCGATGAAAGTGTTCGCCTCACGCGGGCTATCCGGTTGCTGACCGCCCTGCACGGGCGGGCGGGGCGCATCCCCGTGGCTGATTTGTTGAAAGCGTGGCTCGATGCCACCGATTATTTGGCGGCGTTGCTGCGGGCGGGACAAAAACGGGCGGCGCGTAACGTCCGGAAATTACTGAACGACGCCCACGCTAGCGGGCTGGTTGGCGTGGAAGAATTTTTGGCGTATGTGGCGAATCTGCGCGATAGCGGCTCACGGGAAGGGGAAGCGCGCGTCACCGAACGCGGCGCAGTGCAATTGATGACGATTCATGCGGCAAAAGGGTTGGAATTCCCGGTGGTGGTGGTCGGTGATGCGGGACGCAGCGAGCCGAAACAGCGCGGTACATTGTCGGATGCCGAGTTGGGGATTCTGTACCCGCTCAAAAACGAAGATGGTTCGCTTCCATCCGTCCTGCAGTTGGGGAAACAACGTGAGGTGGCAAAAAGTTCGGCGGAATCGGCGCGGTTGCTGTATGTTGCCGCCACCCGTGCGCAAGAAAAATTGATATTCAGCGGCACATTCAATGTGAGCCGCGGGGGAAAACCTATGTTCAATGGCTGGTTGAAAGAATTGCTGGCTGAAAATAATCTGGCTTTCCCCGCTGATTTTTCCTGTGACCCGGAAGGTGCGGCGCGGCACAATATTTCACTGACCGCTTCCGGCAGCATTCCGGTGGCGTGTGTGGTGTATGAGCCGTCGGTTCCGTTCCCCGCGCGGAAGTCGAAACTCACGCCCGCGCCGTCGCCCGCCGATATGTCGTTGCCGCTGGTATCGCCGGTGGTGGACGGCTCGGCGGCGGAAAGCGCACCCGATACTCCGCCGCGAGTATGGCGGGTTGTACCCGCCACCGCACGGGCGAGCGCCCCGGCATGGGTGGTGGGGCACGCCGTCCATGCCGCGTTGGCGCAATGGCGTTTTCCGGATGACCCCGCATTTTCGGCGTGGGTGGCGGGGCTGTTGCGCAACGCCGGTTTGCTGGATGAGGCGCAGATTCGGGATGGATTGGCGCGTGTCTCGCGCATATTGACGCGCTTTCGGGAACATCCGCTGTACCGGACGATGGCGAACGCATCGCAGCGGTGGCACGAAGTGCCCTACACCCTCACCGTGGATGGCGTGCCGGAAACGGGCGTGATGGATGCACTCTTTGAGCAGCATGGACGATGGACGATTGTTGAATTCAAAACCGACATCATCCACGGCGATGCCGAGCGGGATGCCATTCTGGCGCAGCGCGATTATCCGGCGCAGATTGCCCGCTATCGCCGCGCGGTGCGGCAACTGCTGGGGCAGGAACCCTCGGCGTTGTTGTGCTGGCTGAACTTCGCCGGGCGGGTGGTGGTGGAGACGATGGGCGCACCGTAACTTTCGCGCAACTTTTTGAAATGCAGAGAGAATCTTGATAACAGAATCCGCTTCCAACCAAAAATTACTGGAAACCCACCGCCGCCGATTGGCGAAACTGCGCGAGCAGGCGGCAGGATGTTCGGCGCGAGCACCCCGCCGCACATCCTGCCGGAATATTGAAGACATCGAAGCGAAAATTGGGCAGTGGTTAAAATTGACTGACAGGATACGCAAGTGTCATTGCGAGGCGTGCAACGCCGACCTGTGCCCCAACGGGGTAAGCAACCTCCGTGAACGTCAGCGGAGATTGCTTCGCTTCGCTCGCAATGACAGACCCCCTGAATTCCTAAAGACCCAAAAAGTGGTGGCTCGTGGTTTTGACAATGGAGGTAACTGTAGTGTATTTTATGTACGCTCCTATTGGTACCCAAAACGGCACACGCAAATGGGATAATTGCACATATCGGCACGATGTCTTGTCCGGTTATGGGTATCCCTGAATGCGCCGGTTGCCGGTATCTTGTAGAATCGTACTGACCACAATTGGCTGCACCCGGAATATCAATCGCTGAAAAAATTGAAATTGAATTGGATGGAAATTCAAACTATGCTCAAAAAAACCACTACTGCTTTCTTATTGATTGTTGTCCTAATCCTGTCCGCATGTTCATCTGCCACCCCCGTCCCGCCGACCGACACACCTGTTTCGCCCACGGCGACTAACACCCCCGTCCCGCCGACCGACACACCTGTTCCGCCCACGGCGACTAACACCCCTGTCCCGCCGACCGAGACACCCATCCCCCCAACGGCGACTAACACCCCTGTCCCGCCGACCGAGACACCCATCCCCCCAACGGCGACCAACACCCCCGTCCCGCCAACCGAGACACCCGTCCCCCCAACGGCGACCAACACCCCCGTCCCGCCCACAGCGACCAATGTGCCGGAGCCGTCTACTGATTCGACGGAATCCGCTGTGTCTTGCGTGGCTGATGACCCCGACCTCTGCGCCCGTCTACTGGAATTCCTCGATACGCCGCCCAACCCGATGTACGTTTTCCTGAAGGACGGCGGCACCGGCAGCCGTACTCTGTCGGTCATCTTCGCTCCGGATTCAGACATCACCTTGCTGGACATAGTGGACAAGTACAGCGGCGACTTCTTCCCGTCAATCGGCTGGTCGCTGCGGCAGGTGGTTGATTTTTCGGACAGCTACAGTTACCCGGCGTTCAAGATTCGTGGCGTATCTGAAACCGACGGTGTTCAGATGGTGGTTTCCGTTAAACAGGCAACGCCTGACCAAAATCCGAGGTTGCAATTCATCCTGCCGCAAGACGCGCTGGCTCGCTGTTCTGAAGGAGAGGGATGCGTGACACTGGATTTCGATACACTGGGGGAGGTGCTGCCGTAACATACACCATGAAAGCGAAAGAATTGTTGGGGCAAATATCGCGCGGTTAGGCAACCCTGTTTGATGCAGAAGCGATGGTGCGGCTTGCCCCATTTTATCGTACAACACTCCCAGCGAGTTCCACACCTGCGCCGTCCCCGAAACATTGTTTTCTGTCCGAAAGTAATCTTCCGCTTGTTGCGCATATCTTTCCGCCGCGGCAAAATTGCCATTCAACCGGAGAGCGATGGAAAAATTTCGGGAGATGACGCAGCGTACGGCTTGGTCGCCGCTGGCTGCTTTCTCCAAATAGCAAGGCGCTCAAGTTGACAGTGTTACGCAAGATGTGTTGTCCACCCGATTTTTATTTGATATTTATTTGGCTGTGGTAGAATCTGACATACGTTATCAAAAATTCATAGATTCTGACAAACACTCTGAAAATTTGTGACCGACTGTGGACTGATAGAGCTTATCCTTGAGGCTGAGCGTATGGATACATAAGAATTTTTAATGGAAAGAACCGGTGTTTTTAAAAAACAATCGATTTTGGGGTTGATGCAGGATGTCGGGTGGATTTTGCTGGTTATTTTAGTTCCCCTGTGGGTGAATTTGTGGGGGAAACAGCCGTTTGGATTGCCCAAAATAATGCTGATGCGGTCATTGGTTTGGCTGCTTTTTTTATTTGCTTTGAGTAAATATATTCTGACGCGCCGCCCCCTGCGATTGCCCGTCGCAGTGTTGCCGGTGGTTTTGTTGGCAGTTGTCATTGTGACCACCACGGCAACCGCGCTCAACCGGCAATTGAGCTTGTGGGGCAGTTATGAGCGGGGGCAGGGTGCGGCAACACTGCTCACATACCTGCTTTTATTTTTGTTGGCGGCAAATTACCTGCGAACGCTGCCCCGTGCCCGACGGGTACTCACAGCGATGGCGGCGGTCAGTGCGCCGCTCATCATTTTCAGTGCGGCAAATGTTGTGGGCTGGAACCCGTTCAATCTTGTTTCGGATGCGCGCTCGCCGATTATTGCCACCCTGGGGCGTGCAAATTTCATCGGCGCATATTTGGCAATTTTAACGCCGATTATTTTGGCATTGCTTTTGACCACCCGACGGCGAGCGCATCGCGCCGGTTGGGCAATGCTGCTGACCGGCAATGTGATTGTCATCGGTTTGACGCTGGCTCGCGGTGCATGGCTGGCAATGGCTGTATCGCTGATTGTGTTCGCCGCACTGTGGCATTGGAAATCAACGGGCAATCATTGGCGCAGATGGGTGGGTGTTGGCGTCGGAGTGTTCGCATTGGGAAGTTTGCCGTTTGTTTTGCAACCGGGTCGATTTTACACGGCTTCCGTTTCCGCACGCTTGCTCATCTGGCAGCGCACGTTGGAACTGATTCGCGCGCGACCTTTGCTTGGTTATGGCGCCGATGTTCTCCAACTGGTTTTTCCCCGCGTATATCCCCCTGAGCTTGTTTACTATCAAGGGCGCGATTTTTTTATTGACCGCGCCCACAATTTTTTCCTCGATTGGGCGGTGACAACCGGCATTCCCGGACTGTTGGCGTTCCTTTTGGTGCTGGTCACGTTTTTCGTCACGGTTGGGCGCGCATTGAAACAACAACCTTCGCGGGAAAAACGCGCGTTACTGGTGGCAATCTTGGCGGCAGTGGCGGGCAATCTCGCCAACAATTTGGTCAGTTTTGATGTTACGCCGACGGCAACCGCAACTTGGCTGTTGATGGGGATGGGCATTGCGCTGGCGTCTCCGTCGAGGGTTCGCAGGGTTGTCGGCGCGAAACGGGCATGGTGGCAGTGGGGATTGTCCGGCGCGCTGCTGGTGAGTGTCGGCGCGGCAGTTTGGCTGTTCAATGGACGCCCTTTGCTGGCTGATGCGGCGGCTCGCACGGCAGACCGCTATGCCGTGCGCGGCAACTGGACTCACGCCATTGCCGCCGAAGAACGGGCAATCGAATTTTGGTCGGTGGAACCGGCGTATCATCTTTCTTTGAGCCGATTTTATGTGCAGCAAGCCGTCTCCAACCCGGCAACGGCTCAAATTTCGTTACCCCGTGCTGAATCCGCTTTGTTGGCAGCGCGTCGGTTGCAGCCGAACAACCCGATGGTGTGGTTGCAATCGGCGCAATTTTATGCATTTTCCGCTCGACAGTTTGGCAGTGATACATTTATTTTTGCGGAAGAGGCTTTTCGGCGCGCGCTGGCATTATCGCCAAATAATGCCGGTATCCATACCGAATGGGGACGCTTCTATTTGGAGAACGGCAATATTGAGCGGGCGGCATCGCTATTGCGGCAGGCTGTTGTTTTGGATGCCAGCAATGGCGAAACGTATCTCGATTTGGGCGCGGCGGAATCGGCGCTGGGGCGTTTTGAGGTCGCCATTGCGGATTACCGGGAAGCCCTGCGTATCATGCCGGAATCTGCTCAAGCGTACGCCGGATTGGCGTATTGCTACCAACAAATGAACCGTTTTGATGAGGCATTGCAAGCCGCAGATGAATCATTGCGACGCAACCCCCATAATTCACTGGCAATAACGGTCAGGCAGGAAATTACCGGGCTGCCGTGATATTTTTCCCGCCAACGATTTGTTTTTCGAATCATCGGGATTCTGCCCGATACAAAAAATAAGAACGGGGTTCATCCCCAAAAAGGAGAAAGTATGAAAAAACTATCTATCATTGTGAGCAGTATTGTCGTTTTGCTTTTGGCGGTTGGGATTGTTGGGGCGATACCAAACGATGCGCCACCGTCACCGGCTGCATTCACCGCGGATGTATCCGGGACAATCAATTATCAGGGGCGATTAACAGATGCCGGCGGGTCACCGTTGAATGGGAACTACACCATGCGGTTCATTGTATATGATGATGCTGTTGCCGGTTCTGCGCTTTGGGATAGTAATAATTTGACGGTGACGGTGGAGAATGGACTCTTCAATGTGCAATTGGGGGTAGACCCCACCAGTTTTAACGGGCAAGCATTGTGGTTGAGTATTATTGTGGACGGCGAAACGCTGTCGCCGCGGCAGGAAATTTTGCCCGCGCCATATGCTCTCGGTTTGCGTCCCGGCGCAGACATTGTGGCTCCATCGTTGAATGCTACCGAGGCGGCTTTGAGCGGGTATGCACCGGCAACGGGAACGGCACTGTATGCCGATGCCTCCGGTGGTGTCGGGGTTGTTGCCAATAGCAGTCAAAGTTATGGCGTTTGGGGGGCAAGCACCAATAGCTGGGGCGGCTATTTTACCAGCGAAAATGGATACGGTCTCCGGGTGAATACCAACGGCACAGACCATTATGACCACGGCGCGTATATCACTTCCAATAATGGGTACGCGGTTTATGCGCAGAGCGCAAGCAATATGGGCGTGCGTGGTGAAGCGGGTAACATCACCGGCATTCCCCAACCATTGGGACCGATTGGCATTGTCGGTTTGGGGCAAAACCGCGGTGTGGTTGGCAATAGCTTATCAGGAACAGGGGTGTACGCTTCCAGTGATTCCAATTACGGGGTATAGGGGCAAAGTAACAGTTATCGTGGTGTGACGGGGCGCACCAACAGGGCAGACAATAATTACGGATTTTACACGCCGGATAATATTTTCTCTGCAAATTATAACCGTGTCGGAGCGACGATGCAGGTGGTGCAGAATAACGGCACTGAACCATTATCGCCGGGGGATGTTGTGGTTTTTAACGGTGTGAACAGGTCGGTGGCAGCCGTTGAGTCGCCGGTGGTGCAAGTGAGAAAAATCGGTGTGGCAAACAATACGGGTGTTGCCGGCGTTGTTTTCAGCCGTTTCAACATCAATGCGGTCGATTCCGGGGATACATTCTCTGCCGCTTCGGTAAACAAGACGGCAGCAATGGACGTTACCCCGCCGGGCAATGTCGCGCCGGGGGAATATGTGCTTGTTGTGGTGCAGGGGTTGGCGCAAGTGAGAGCGGATGCTGTCTACAGTGCCGGTATTCAACCCGGAGATTTACTGTCCACCAGTGATACCTCCGGTTTAGCGCGCAAAGTGTCAACCGTCACAATGAATGGCGTGGAAACCGCCCTTCCCGGTGCGGTCTTTGGCAAGGCGCTGGAGGCATTCGATGGCACACAAGATATGCTGTATGTTTATGTCACGTTGCAATAGGAGGGATTAAATGAAATCCAATCGTTTGTCCCTCTTTTGGGTAACCGTCGGCGTGCTGGTAATGCTGACCATCGGCGTGCTGGCGCAATCTTCCGCCGGTTTTAATTTGGATTGGCACGTACTCGGCAACGGCGGAGGCGAAGCCGCCTCGCTGAATTATCGCGTGAACGGCACCATCGGGCAAAGTATCGCCGCGCCCCCCGCGAGCAGCAGCGCGAGTTTCAATGTTTCGGGGGGGTATTGGTTTGGCGAGGCGAACTCAATAACCATTTATCTGCCACTGGTTTTGAAAAATTAGACAGTATTTAAAAGCGGTGATAGAGCAATCCTCTGTCACCGCTTTGGCGTAAGACTTACCCCTTTGCCACATCGCGGGAGATATGCGTAAAAGTACAAAAACCCCCAGGGCTGTTGCAAAGTCGCTTGACAAACAATACTTTGCGCAGGAAATGTAGGGGCACGCTGCAGCGTGCCCCTACAACGCCACCGATTTTCGTTAAAACCGGAAGAAAATGCGTAAGAGCGGCTCGCAAATCGCCCCTG
>JAJRSQ010000465.1 GCA_024278725.1 Chloroflexota bacterium | reverse complement strand
GCAGGGGCGATTTGCGAGCCGCTCTTACGCATTTTCATCCGGTTTTAACGAAAATCGGTGGCGTTGTAGGGGCACGCTGCAGCGTGCCCCTACATTTCCTGCGCAAAGTATTGTTTGTCAAGCGACTTTGCAACAGCCCTGGCGCGATAGGTAGGGGCAGACACACAGGTCTGCCCGATACTTTTACCCCGCCGTCGCCATTCGCGCGTCTTCCTCTTTGGCGATGCGGATACCTTCCGCTTCATCCACCCGGCTGAGCAGCAGACCGCCCACGGCGAAGAAAATGATGATGGAAACGATGCTCAATCGGCTTGACCCCATAAGCTGCCCCACCACTGCGAACAGCAACGGACCCGCAATCCCCGCGAATTTTGAACTCATCCCGTAAAATCCGAAGAACTCCGCCGATTTGGCTTTCGGTGTCATTGCGCCGTACAGCGAGCGGCTGAGCGCCTGCGAGCCGCCTTGCACCATCCCGACCATGAACCCCAGCGCCCAAAATTGCCACGCCTCGCTCAAAAAATAGCCGAAAATTGAGATGATGGTGTAAACGCCCAGCGCCAGATAAATACTCTTTTTCGTCCCCAGCCGTTTTGCCAGCCAGCCGAACCCAAACGAAAAAGGAATGCCCACAAATTGCACCATCAACAGTGTGCCGATGAGGGTTGTTTGCCCGATGCCCACTTCCGCGCCGTAAATGGTTGCCATTTTGATGATGGTGCCGATGCCGTCGTTGTACACCCAGAAAGCAATCAGGAAGATGAAAAGCTGCCGGTAGTGCTGAATCTCTTTGAAGGTTTTTTTCAGCCGCGTGAAACCGGCGCGCACCGGATTGGGGTGTTCGCCCGCATGACGGGTGGCGGGGGGTTCCGTCACGTTTTTCAAAATGGGGATGGTGAAGATTGCCCACCAGACCGCCACGGAAACGAATGCCAATCGCGGGGCAAGTGTCCCTTCGGGCATGAGTTGAATCATGGCGATGTTCACCGCCAGCAACAGCCCGCCACCCAAATACCCGAAGGCGTATCCGCGCGTGGAAACCTGGTCAATGTCCTCCGGTCTGGCGACGTGCGGCAGCAGGGAGTTGTAAAACAAATCCGACCCCGCGAAACCGACATTTCCGATGATGAAAAAGAGGCTGGCGATGAGCCAGTCGCCGGTGGTGACGAAGTACAGCAACGCCGTTCCGACAATTCCCATGGCGGCAAAATACGCCAGAAATTTCTTTTTCACGCCGGAGAAATCGGCGATTGCCCCCAAAATGGGCGATAAAAACGCCACAATCAGCAGGGCGATGGTGGTGGTGTAGCCCCAATACGATGTGGCGATGTTTGGCGCGAGGGTTGCACCCGCTACTTTTGAATAGTACACCGGCAAAACTGCCGCCATGATGGTGGTGGCGAATGCCGAATTCGCCCAATCATACATCGCCCACGAATTGATGACCTTCCGATAGGCTTTTTCCGCTTGTGCTGTCATTGCTCCCATTGTTCGTGTCTCCCCTTAAAAATTATGTGATGATTGAAATTTTATCTGCCAGCAGGTTGGCTAAAAAGGTACGCCGTCCTGCCGAGAAAAAATCCACTGTGACCATGGTGTCATCGCCCTGCGTGAACACCGCTTCCACCACGCCTTCCCCAAAATGGGTGTGTTCGATGGTCATGCCTTCTTTCAAAACAATTTGCGGCATGGGGGACGGTGTTTCCGGCGCGTCCGCCACCGGGTCGAGAAATTGGCGGTCGTGCCACAGGGCGGAAAAAGTGTTCAGCTCGGCTTCCGTTTTCACGTCGCGCCGCAATTGGCTGGCGATGGTGCGCGCGCGGCTGAGCTTTTCCAGCAGGACGGTCTTTTCCGCCAGCGGGCGCGATTCGTCTTTGGCGAGCATCCGGGTGGCGCGGCTCATCGCGTCTTCCAGCGCGATGAAAATCTCGCGCGGTTCGGTGGTGGAAAGATTCAGTTGCGCCAGACTCACCCCATGTTCGCGGCACACGGTTTCGCGGGCGTAGGCGCGTTGTTTTTCCTGCAATTCTTCATCCAGACTGGGGCGGCGGCGTTGTTTCCCGGCGCGCAAACCTTCAAACCGCACCGCCAGTCCGATATCGGGATAGAGCAAATCCAGCTTGAGCCGCCGGTTGGTGTCCGGGTTGATGAGCCAATCCGGCGTCACATTGAATTGGGTGTCGAAGCCGTCGAAAATGCGGGCGAGAATTTCTCTCCAGGCACTGAGATTGATTTTTGTCATGAGGGTCTCCTGAAGGTACGCCATGTGGCGTAACAATAAAATTGTGCGCTGTGGACATCTTGCCGATGTGCGGGCGCGGAAATTGCGTTATACTGGGGGCAGAAATCGCGAGAAAATCGCGCATCTCCTTCTTTCGCGAGAGGCTGGCTTTCCCACCAGCCTCTTTCCCTTTTAAAACCCAACGGCGATTAAAAAGCTACGTTTTGCAAAATTCTGCCGCGCAAAATGTCCGCCAGTTCCGCCGGGGATGCCGCGGTGATGACATCGAGCGTCGCGGTGGGATTCAGCCGCTTGATTTTCGCCAGCACGGCAGGCGACGGGTTGATGCAGGTGATGGTGTGTCCCGCCGTGCCGCGCAAAAATACGGCTTCCTCCAGCCGCTCGCCGCGTGTGACCCCGAAATGCTCGAAGTAATCTTCGGCGGCGGCGTACCACCATGCGGGGGTGGCTTTGGGGAACAGCACATAATGCGTTTGCACGGCTGCCGCCTCGGCGGGCATGGTGATGGATACTGTGTCGCCGCCGACCGGCGCGGGTGCATCGCCGGGGAAGGCGGGGGGCGGCGCGGTATCCGCCGGGGGGATGTCCGCATCGGGCAGCCCCGATTCGTTGCTGTCGGGCGGGAAGGTGTCGGCGGGGGGCGTGCTGTCGGGCGGATGCGGGACGCTGTCGGCGACGGGAGTGGATTTCTGGAATGCCGCCAGCTTGTCCATCATAATGCCCAAATGCTCAAAACTTTCCCACGGGTTGATGGCGCCCACCACAAACAGGCACGCGCCCAGCACAAAATCATCTTTCAAAATTTCACTGTTGTACCACAGCAGACTTTGCCAATAATCATCGGGGCTGATGGGATTATCTTTATTCCACGGACCCACATCCGGTCCCCCGACCACACCCTGCGTCATCCCCAATTCGGTGACGATGGCAGTGTGCCGGTTCGGAAACTTCTCGCGCACTTTTTGCATGATGCGCCGGTAGCGCAGCGCGAGCCACATGCCGCCGTTCCCATCCGCCAGCCCGATTTTGTGCAGGCGGTCGAGGGTGGGCCAATCGTATTCGTGGAAGCCCAGATATTTGTGGGTTTCCAGCGTGCCGGGGAAGTTTTGCAAAAATTGCTCGCCCAGAAAGTTCCCGGCGGAGAAATTCATCCCCACCGCTTCAAACCCTTCGGCGCGGATTTTTTCCGCGAATGCCACCTGAAAATCGTCGTATTTTTTCTGCACATCGGCGGGTGTGGTTTCCGACATCACTTCATTATACGATTCCCATGCGTTATAAATCGGTTTCCCATCCACCTGAAATTTGTTCACCTCTTCTTTTAAAATGCGTTCCGCGAATGCCCGCCCGCGTTTCACCGGGTCATCGGCGAATTCCTGATTCGGCGTGAACAATCGTCCCACAATGAATGTGTCCGGCAACACCTGACGCGCAGTCTTCCAGAAGTTGGCGTCGTGGTGCAGGGTTTTTATCAATTTTGGGCGAATGCGCACAATGGCATCTGCCACGGGTTTGCTGATGGCATTAATATGAAATCCGAGTTTGTGCGGCGCCATAATCCAACTCCTTCAGTGAGGGGGTATGCCGTTTCAACAATTGCTTTCCTAAGTATAACATAAGTGGGGCGGTGAGGTAAAATTGGCATAAAACCCAAAACCGTGTATGTTATGAGGGTGTGAAAAAACCAACTTGAACGACCGGAAAAGTCATTCCGACAGATTGAAAACTGAACACCATCCACTATTTTCAAGGGAGGGATAGCGCAATGGCAAAAGTTTCCATTTTAGATTTGCAGGCGGCGAAAAACCGGGGTGAAAAATTTTCGATGGTCACCGCGTATGATTACCCCACGGCGCTGGTGGCGGATAAAGCCGAAATTGACGTGGTGCTGGTGGGCGATTCGCTGGCGATGGTGGTGCTGGGATTGCCGAGCACCGTTTCCATCACGATGGATGAAATGCTGCACCACTGCCGCGCGGTGGCGCGGGGGGCGTCGCGCGCGTTTCTGGTGGGCGATATGCCGTTCATGTCCTTCACCAATGCCGATGAAGCCATCCACAATGCGGGGCGGTTTCTGAAAGAAGCGGGCATGGAGGCGGTGAAAATGGAGGGCGGCGAACATATCGCGCCGATTGCGGCGGCGGTGGTGCGCGCCGGTATCCCGGTGATGGGGCACATCGGATTGACCCCGCAGACGGTTTCAAAACTGGGCGGTTTCAAGGTGCAAGGGAAGGATGCGGCGGCAGCACGGCGGCTCATCACCGATGCCCGGGCGTTGCAGGATGCCGGTTGTTTTTCCATCGTGCTGGAAGCAATTCCCGACCGGGTGGCAAAACTCATCACCGAGGCGGTGGATGTGCCGACCATCGGCATTGGGGCGGGTCCCCATTGTGATGCGCAGGTGCTGGTGATGCATGATATGGTGGGGCTGTTCGACCGTTTTGTGCCGAAATTTGTCAAGCAATACGCCCGGCTTCAGCCGCAAATGATTGAGGCGCTGCGGCAATATAAAGCCGAAGTGTTGAGCGGGGCGTTCCCCACGGCAGAACACAGCTATTCGATAAAAGATGATGTATTGGAGCAACTTTACTGACGGCGTAATATATAGGTGTCATTGCGAAGCCCGCAGGGCTGAAGCAATCTCCGGCTCGAAAACACAGGAATTGCTTCACTGCGCTCGCAATGACATTTTTCAACGGAGGCGATGATGAAAATAGCCATCATTGGTGCGGGGGCGCTGGGGACGTTGTTCGCGGCGTATCTCCATCCCCATGCCGAGGTAACGGTAATAACCCGCTGGCAGGCGCAGGCAGAGGCGATTGCCGCGCACGGGCTGCGGCTGATTGAGCCGGACGGCTCGGCGCGGATGGTTCCCGTGCGGGTGACGCCGGCGACGGAGACGGTGGCGCACACCGCCGACATTGCGCTGGTGCTGGTGAAAACTTTCGATACCGGGTATGCGGCGCAGGTGGCGCAGACGGTACTCAAGCCCGCCGGTGTCGCCATCACGCTGCAAAACGGGTTGGGCAATGTGGAAACGCTGGCGGCAACGCTGGGGGAAGCGCGAGCGGTGGCGGGGGTGACCACGCAGGGCGCAACGTTGATGGGGGTGGGGGCGGTGAAAAATACGCACGCAAGCATAGGGGACGTGCAACTGGCGGCGCATCCGGCGGCGGCGCAGATGGAACGGGTGCTCACTGCGGCGGGGTTCGCGGTGTCGGTGGTGGACAATCTCGCCTCGGTGCTGTGGGGAAAACTGGTGATTAATGTCGGCATTAATGCCCTGACGGCGATTCTCGGTCAGCCGAATGTTTTTCTGGCGGAAACCGACGCCGCGCGGGCGGTGCTGGCGGCAGCGGTCGGCGAGGCGGTCGTGGTGGCGCGGGCGCAGAATATTCCGTTGCCATATGCCGACCCGGTGGCGCGGGTGGTGGCGGTGGCGCGGGCAACCGGGCAAACCCGCTCATCCATGCTCAGCGACGTGACCCGTCGCAACCGCACGGAAATTGATGCCAT
>JAJRSQ010000464.1 GCA_024278725.1 Chloroflexota bacterium | reverse complement strand
CTCACTTTCTCACTTTCATATTTTGCGCCTCACGCTTATTTCCATATTTTAATCATCCTGACTATAATAAAGAACGATTAAAAATGCAACTCAGGAGCGAACTCAAGAATGCCGGCTATCTTCCCCTTTACAGCAATTGTTGGACAAAACAGAATGAAACGCGCGTTGGTGCTGAATGCGGTGAATCCGCAGATTGGCGGCGTGCTCATCCGCGGCGAGCGCGGCACGGCGAAATCTACGGCGGCGCGGGCGTTGGCGGCGCTGCTGCCGAAAATCCGGGTGGTGGCGGACTGCGAATTTTCCTGCAATCCCGACCGCGCCGACCGGCTGTGCGACAATTGCCGCGAGCGGGTGGAACGGGGCGAAGCGTTGCCCGTCAGCGAGCGGCGCACCAAATTTGTGAACCTGCCCGTCAGCGCCACGGAAGACCGCGTGGTCGGCACGCTGGACATTGAACGCGCCATCAAACTGGGCGAGCGGCATTTCGAGTCGGGCGTGCTCGCCAGCGCCAACCGGGGCGTGCTGTATGTGGATGAAGTCAACCTGCTGGATGACCATGTGGTTGACCTGCTGCTCGACTCGGCGGCAATGGGCGTGAATGTGGTGGAACGGGAAGGCATTTCCTTCAGTCACCCCGCGCGTTTCGTCTTTGTGGGGAGCATGAACCCCGAAGAAGGCGATTTGCGCCCGCAGTTGTTGGATCGGTTCGCCCTGTGCGTGGATATTCACAGTATCAATAGCCCCCAGGAGCGGGTAAAAATTCTGGAGCACACACTGGCATTTGAGCGCGACGCGGAAAAGTTCAGCGAAATGTGGCGACCGGAAGAAGAAAGCCTCTCGCGCATCATCGCCCATGCCCGCCAAATTTTGCCGGAGGTCACTTATTCCCCCCACGATTTGCAGGTCATCGCCGAGTTGATGTCAGACATGGAAGTGGACGGGCATCGTGGGGATATCGTCATTTTGAAAACCGCCATCACCAATGCCGCGTTTGAGGGCAGAACCGCCATCAACACCCACGATATTCTCATCGCCGCGGAATTGGCGTTGCCGCATCGCCTGAAACGAAAACCGTTCCAAGAAACGGAAGTTGCGCTGGAAACACTGGCTGACCGGCTGGAAAAAATCGAGTCGGATGTGTCGGAGCAGGCGCAAGCGCAGGTGATGGCCGGGCAGTCGGCGACAACCCCACAGGAAAAAAAAACGAACTTGACGACGAAGAATCCGAAACGCTAGATTCCCCGCCGCCGGTTGACGCGCCCCCGCAAATTGACCAGTCAAGCCAATCGGACGGGAAACAGACCCAAAGCAACAAGCCGGTGGACGTCGGCAATCTGTTCGACGTTCAACGGTTGCAAACCCCCCTCGACAAACTGACCCGCACCCGTGCGGGCAAGCGCAGCTACACCAAAACCGAACGCAAACGCGGGCGGTATGTGCAAGCTCGCCCTGCGCGCGGGCGCATCACGGATGTGGCGTTCGATGCGACGTTTCGCGCCGCCGCGCCGCACCAACTGCACCGAGACCGCTCTCGGCGCGCGCTGGCAATTGAGCGGCAGGATATTCAGGAAAAAGTTCGCGTGCGGCGCACCGCCAACCTCATCATGTTCGCCGTGGATGCCAGTTGGTCGATGGCGGCGGCGGAACGGATGGAGGCGACCAAAGGGGCGATTATGAGCCTG
Source organism: Chloroflexota bacterium (assembly GCA_024278725.1). Taxonomy (GTDB): domain Bacteria; phylum Chloroflexota; class Anaerolineae; order 4572-78; family 4572-78; genus JANTHQ01. The sequence goes on along the minus strand of JAJRSQ010000464.1, from coordinate 1,068 downwards.
CTGATGGACGCTTATCAGCGACGGGATGAAGTGGGGCTGGTGGTGTTTCAGAAGGAACAGGCGCGGTTGATTTTGCCGCCCACATCCAGCGTTGAGCTGGCAAAAAAAGCGCTCCGCGAGATTCCGGTGGGGGGAAAGACGCCCCTTTCCGCCGGGCTGTTTCTCACCCATCAGGTCATCACCCGCCACAAAAATGCCCGCCCGGAATTGCGCCCGATGATGATTCTGCTCACCGACGGCGCGGGGAATGTGTCGCTGTCCAACCTTCCGGCACAGGAAGAGGCGCATATGATCGCTCGTGCCATCCATGAAGATAATATCCGCTCGGTGGTCATCAATATGGAACACCCCAGCTTCGACCGTGGTTTGGCGCGGGCGTTGGCGGTGGAACTCGATGCCCCGTGTTTCACGTTAGGAGAATTGAATGCCGAAAACATCTATGAAACCGTCAAAACACAACTCAGATAGCCACGCCGAAACTCACGTGCAGTTCCGCACGGAATATACCTATTGCCCGATGTGCGCCACAAAATTGGAATACCGGCACGTTTTTGGCGCGCGGCGGCAGCAATGCCCCAACTGCGAATGGGTACATTTCAGAAATTTGAAGGTGGGGGCGGGGGTACTCGCCGAGCGGGACGGCAAAGTGGTGCTGGCTCGGCGGGGGATTAATCCGGGGAAAGATAAATGGTGTTTCCCGTCCGGGTTTGTGGAATATGATGAAACGCCCGCACAGGGTGCGATACGTGAATTTAAAGAAGAAACCGGGTTGGACGTGGAAATTACCGAGCTGCTGGACGTGGTTTATTACAATGCCGATTTTCGCGGCGCGGGGATTATGGTACTCTATCGCGGCAGGGTCATCGGCGGCACACCCATCCCGATGGACGATGTGGTGGAGGTCGGATTCTTCGGCAAGGAAGACGTACCCGCAGATGACGACATCGCCTTTGACTCAAACCGGGTCGCGCTGGCAAAATGGAAGAACGGGCGAAAGTAATTTAGGTTCTTTGGGAATTCAGGGGGGCTGTCATTGCGAGCGAAGCGAAGCAATCTCCACGCTTCAAT
>JAJRSQ010000463.1 GCA_024278725.1 Chloroflexota bacterium | reverse complement strand
CTTGATAACGAAATTGACGCCCTGTTGGCGGAATAAATAGAGGATAATTACCATGATTAATGATTTAGGTTTCTTCACGCTGGTTTTTGCCACGCTAGCAACCATTTTTGCAATATTCGCCGCTCTAAAAGCCCGAAAAACCTTCGATGTCACATGGCTGTCCGGTTCGCGGCGGGCGGTTATCATCACTTTTGTGCTCCTAACGGTTTCCTCTGCGGTAACAATTTACAACCTTGTTTCCGGAAACTATCAGGTTCGCTACGCTTATGAAACATCCGCCAAAGCGATGCCGCTGTTGCTGAAAGTGACCGCGTTTTGGGGCGGGCAGCAAGGTTCCATTTTGTTCTGGACGTGGCTGATGGCGGGATTTGTGGCGATATTGATGTTCCGCAAATGGCACGAAGACCGAGAATTGATGCCGTGGGTCATTGTGGTTTCAATGGGCACGGTATTGTTTTTCCTGCTGGTGGCATTATTCATTTCCAATCCGTTTGAACGAATGTGGTTCATGGGAGAAGAATTGGTCTATGCCGTATGGCAACCCGCCGGAACACTGCCCGCCATTCCCCGTAATGGCGAAGGGCTGAACCCCCTGCTCCGCCATCCCGGTATGATTGGGCATCCGCCGACACTGTATCTGGGTTTTGTGGGCTTCGTCATCCCCTATGCCTACGCAATTGCCGCGCTCATCACCGGCAAAGCCGGCGACGATGTGTGGATCCGCACCACCCGCCGCTGGACACTGGTCGCCTGGGTTTTCCTGTCGATGGGTTTGGTACTCGGCGGGCGCTGGGCATATGACGTTCTCGGCTGGGGCGGTTTCTGGGGATGGGACCCCGTTGAAAATGCCAGCTTCATGCCCTGGCTCACCGGCACTGCGTTTTTGCACTCGGTGATGATTCAGGAAAAACGGGGGATGTTGAAGGTCTGGAACATCATCCTCATTATTTTAACGTATAGTTTGGTACTCTTCGGCACATTCATCACCCGCAGCGGGGTGATTTCATCGGTTCACTCTTTCGGAAATACGCTCATCGGTCCCGCATTCTTCGCTTTCATCGGCGTGACGCTGTTTGCATCGCTGTATGTGCTGTTCAAACGGCTCGATACCCTGAAAAGTGACCACCAAATGGATTCGCTCATGTCCAGAGAGGCGATTTTCCTGCTGCAAAACCTCCTGTTCATCGCCATCACGTTTGCTACCTTCTGGGGCACGGTTTTCCCGATGATTTCCGAATTGTTCACCGGCACAAAAATCACGGTGGGACCGCCGTATTACAACAAAGTCAACGGACCTCTCTTCGGGGTTTTGGTGCTGACGATGGGGATTGCTCCGTTATTTGCATGGCGAAAGCAATCGGCGAAGCGGCTGGGTAAAGCGCTGTGGATTCCGTTTGCCATTGCCGTGGGGATTGCCATCGTGCTATTTGTCGCCGGCATACACAGCATCGGCGCGTTGATTGGCTTCTGGCTGGTCGCTTTTGTCGGATTATCCATCATTTTGGAATTCAGCAAAGGGGCAAGAGCCCGCATGAAACACGGCGAATCGCCGGTGGTGGCGCTGGGGCATCTGATTACCCGTAACCGTCGCCGGTATGGGGGATATATCGTCCACTTGGGCGTGGTGATGATTGCGTTGGGCGCAATCGGTACCCATTATTTCCAACAGGAAACACAGGGGATGCTTCGCCCCGGAGAGAGTTTGAGCGTCGGGGAATATACGCTGACGTTTGAATCGCTGCGGCAATACAGTTTGGAAGGCGGCGACCGGCAGGTCACGGAAGCGACCACGAGTTTGTATCGGAACGGCGAATTCATCCGCACCATGAAACCCCGCAAAGACTTCTTTGTCAGCAGCGGGCAGCCGATGAGCCTCGCCTCCGTCTATAGTTTACCCGGCGAGGATGTGTACGTCCTGCTGGTGGCATGGGAAGATGTCGGGTTGACCGGCTCAACCTTCAAAATATATCTGAATCCGCTGATTAATTGGGTCTGGCTCGGCGGGATAACCTTTATTATAGGCACGCTGGTGGCGGCGTGGCCCAACCGAAAACCGGTGGCGAGTTGGTCGGACGCGCGTCGGGCGGTACGCACGCCGGCAATAGGAGCGACGGTAAAATGAAACGATGGACAATCATCACCCTGACATTGGTATTGTTTTTCGCGGTGGCAGGTATTTTTGTGGAAGCGCAAGCGCCGAAAACCGACGGCGCGGACACATCCGCCCGCGTTATCACGGACGATGAAGTCAATGCAGTCGCCAAACAACTCTACTGTCCCGTCTGTGAAAACACGCCGCTGGATGTGTGCCCCACCCAAGCCTGCAAAGACTGGCGCGAATTAATTCGGCAACAGTTGAGCGACGGCTGGACGGAACAGCAAATCAAAGATTATTTTGTGGCGAATTTTGGACCACGGGTGCTGGCAAATCCACCGAACAAAGGATTCACGTCGCTGGTATGGCTGCTACCATTTGCGGCACTGCTCGCAGGGGGCGCGTTTTTGTGGCGGCTTCTGCGGCAGTGGCAGATACAACATCGCACAAACGCCGATACCATTGAAACGACAGAAGCACCACCGGAGATTCCACCTTCGTTATTGGAACAAATAGAAAAAGACGTCAAAGCTCAGTTTTAAAAAAGGACAATCACTATTATGGACAGCGCATCGTTTTTAGTCAGTATGGCAATTTTGGCGGCGGTGATGGGATACATTGTATGGCCCTGGTTTAAAGCCAGAGAATTGGCGGCACAGGGGATGTCTCCGACGTAACCCGCGTTTCTCGCCGGTGATGTTGACCTGAATACCAAACGGGAGAAACTGGTTGCCGCTCTGCGTGACCTTGAATTCGACTACGTGGTGGAAAAAGTTACCCCCGCCGATTATGAATCATTGCGAAATCACCTGCTCTCACAAGTGGCAGAGGTTATCACCCAGCAAGAAGCCAGCACAGATGCCGCGATTGACGCGCTGTTGAATCGGGCGCGGGCAAAAACCTCTTCAACCGCCACCGAAACATGCACGCACTGCGGCGAGAGCGTCCGCGCCGGCGCACGCTTCTGCGTCTATTGCGGCGAGAAACTCTCACAACAACATTGTCCGGATTGCGGCAGTCCGGCAAATGCGGATGATCAGTTTTGCAGTATTTGCGGGTTCAATTTAGAAACACTCACTATGGTAAATTAGCCTAGGATTACACCCATGCCATCCATTACCTATCCGCTGGCGCTTGCCGCGGGCATCCTATCCTTTATTTCACCCTGCGTTTTACCGCTTGTACCCGTGTATCTGGGATATTTATCCGGCGGCAGCATTTCCGGCGCTGCCGCCATTCCCCGCCGCATCGTATTCAAACACGCCCTCTATTTTGTGAGCGGATTTTCAGCCGTCTTCATCATCTTGTTTGGTTTGCCCGCCACCGTACTGGGCAGTGCCTTGCAGGATTACAGCAGTTGGATAGCTAAAATCGGCGGGGTGGTGGTCATTCTGTTTGGCTTGCACGTCTGGGGGGTCATCACCATTCCGTGGCTGAATATGACCCGCCAAATCGAGCTGGGTTCCGGACTGCAACCGGGTTTCGCGCGTTCCACCCTGTTCGGCGTAACTTTCGCCGCCGGTTGGACACCGTGCATCGGACCGTTGCTCGGCGCAGTGATGACCATGGCATTCACCGACCCCTCGCGCGCGGTCAGCTTCGTTGCCGTGTACGCCCTGGGGCTGGCAATCCCGTTCCTGCTCTCCGCGCTGATGCTCACCCGCGCCAGCAACGCCCTGCGCCGCCTCAACCGCTATATGCGGGTGGTGGAATACGCCAGCGGCGCACTGATGATCACCGTCGGGATATTGCTCATCACCGGTATGTTCACCATTATGAACACCTATTTCATTCAGATAACCCCGCCATGGTTACTGCGCTATCTCTAAACTAAAGGATGTTCCAAGCTATGTTGAATACTCACCCCCAAACCGACGCGATGCATTCGGCAGTCACGCTCAATATTGACGGCATGACCTGCAATCACTGTGTCGCCACCATTCAAACCCGCGTGAAACAGCTTGCGGGCGTGAAATCCGCGCAAGTGAGTTTACGAAAACGCACCGCCCGCATCACCTTCAACCCGGAAAAAACCTCCGTCGCCGCGCTGAAAGCGGCAATCATCGACGCGGGATATTTCATCACCGGGGAAGACACCCCGACCCCCGTGACGCCGTCCACGACACAAAGCCTTTTCCGGTACTGGCAATTTCGGGTGGTCTTTTTCGGCTTGCTCGGCACATTCGGGCTGATGGCGCTCTATCTCGGCTTGGTCAGTTGGGCAGAAGGCTGGTCGCACGCGGTTGAATTGATGCTGGAAGATGCCTGGATTGTCGGACCCATTTTGCTCGGTTTTGGCGTGCAGGTGGGATTGTACACCTATTTAAAGACCGTGGTGCATGCCGCCGGACACGGAACCGGCGCGATGGCGGGCGCGGGCGGCGGCACATCCACCATCGCCATGGTCGCCTGCTGCGCGCACCACGTCACCGACGTACTGCCCCTGCTGGGACTTTCCGCAGCGGCAACATTTTTAGCCGATTACCGCATCCCGTTTATGGTCGTTGGATTGGTCACCAACCTCATCGGCATTGGGGTTATGATTTACGTGATTTTCAAAGAACGCAATCGAATGCGGCAGTTGATGGTCGCCGTTCCCGCAGAAATGAACACCCATTAATGCCGCAACACTTTGGGACATCGCCGCCTACCGATGCCCCGACAAAAAATACCGTGAGGAATTCATAATGAAACGTTGGATTTTACTATTGTTGATAGCAAGCATCGGGCTGATAGCAACGGCATGCGGCAACAGCGCCGCCCCCGCCGAAACCCAAAAACCGGCGAAACAACCTGCGTCAGCGCCCGTATCGGCAAAAGTCAGCGCCCCCGCCGCCGCCGAGTTTGCCCCGCAAACAAACGACGAAAACTCAGTGACCGTGGAAGTGACGCCGCTGAACATCACCGACACCGGCATGGACGTGAAACTCGCCTTCAACACCCATTCCGTGCCGCTGGATTTTGACCCCACCCAAATCATCGTCCTCCGTGACGCCAACGGCACCGACATCCATCCCGTCAGTTGGGATGGCAGTGGACCCGGCGGGCATCACCGCAAGGGCACGCTGCATTTTGAACTGGACTCACACCCCCGGCAATTCATCGAGCTGGTGGTGCATGATGTTGCCGACATCCCGGCGCGCACATTCCGTTGGGATTTGCAATAATTTCATTTTAAAGGGGAGACAACTGTATGGAGAATCTAACACCGCTGCCGGAAACGCCGGCGGAAAAGCCCATCATTGCGCCGGAACCGGCGGCGACGGACTCGAAACCCGGCAAACCGCCGACATTGAGCCTCCGCGCCAAAGCAACCATCCTGCTGGCAACCTACGCCATCGGGCTGCTGAGCGGCTTTTTGGTGTGGGGATGGAGACCGCTCACCGCGAACACGACGGCGGCAATCGTCGCCGTACCGACGGTTGCACCGACCGCAACCCCGGTTCCCGTTTTGCCCGCCGAATACACCCTGCCGGTATCTTTCGGCGACCTGGGTCCTAAATTGGTGGAAGCGGGCGCAATCGACTACGAAAAATTCATCCAAATATACCAGCGTTCCGGCAATCCGCTCTCGGATGAACAGCTCACCATCCTGTCAAAAGGGAGCGATGCGCCCATCGTTTTCAATCGTCAGAACGCCTATTTTCTGCTGAACTTCTTCTGGGCGCTGGGATTGACCAACGAAAACACCCTGCTCACCGACGGTCCGATGGTGCAAAACAGCGGCGGCAACGTGGCGCGCTTCGCCTCAACCGGCGGCTGGACAATCGGCACAAAACCCGTGACCGAATTGTACGCCAGCACCCCCCTCGTCCCGCTCACCCCGGAACAGGCGGGCATTCTGGCGACGGTCGCCTCGGCGGTGTATCGTCCGTGCTGCAACAACCCCACCGCCTTCCCCGACTGCAACCACGGGATGGCGATGCTGGGCATGCTGGAACTGCTGGCGGCAAACGGCGCCACCGAAGACGAACTTTTTGAAGCGGCAAAATATGCCAACACCTTCTGGTTCCCCCAGCAGAGCGAAGAAATCGCCACCTTTTTCCGCAATGCCAAAAACGTGACCTTCGAGCAGGCGGACGCGCGCGATTTTGTGGGACCGTACGTCGCATCAGCCAGTGGCTTCCAAGCCGTACATCAATGGCTCATCGAAAACAATCTTCTGCCGCAAGCGCCTTCCAGCGGCAACAGTTGTGGAGTGTAACATGAAACGAATACGCATTTTCGGGGTATTCGGGGCTGTTTTTTTGCTGATAATTCTCTCGGCATGCACGGGCAAAGCGCCGCAAGCCGTCGCCTCGCCCACCAGTTTCGACTTTGGGGAAATTGGACCGATAGACCCCGTTTCCACCACCTTCACCATTTCAAACACCGGAACCGCCCCGCTTATCATTGAGGGCATCACAACCTCATGCAGTTGCACCGCCGCCGAAATCAGCGAGGAAACCATCGCCCCCGATGGCTCCGCGACACTGACCGTCACCTTTGACCCGCAGGTACATGACGGCGCAACCGGACACTTTTTGCGATATGCCTATCTGCAAACCAACGACCCGGAGAACCCGGAATTAAAGGTGGAAATCACCCTCGATGTCGTTGACAATAAATCTACACAGGAGACAAACTAATGGGTACAGCCACATACAAAAAACGAAAAAAAGGTTCAAAAAGCAGACGCCGGCAAAAAAATAACAGCTCATTCTGGCTGATTGCCGTGGGCGCGTTGATATTGGTTTTGGGCGGCATCATCATTATTCTGAGCGGACAAAATGGCGGCGGCAACACCGACCCGATGTCGGCAAAGAATTTGCTCCCCCTCACCGACCCCGTCAACCCGATTGAGGGCTGGCACGACATGGAAAACCCGGTTGACCCCAACCAACCCAAAGATTCCCTGCCCGCCGGAACGCCGCAACCCAACATCAGCATTCCCATCACCTATTTTGATTTCGGCACAATTCCCGCCGCCCCCGACAACGCGGTTCAAACCTTCCCCATTCAAAACACCGGCGATGAACCGCTCATCATCAAGCGGATTGTGACATCATGCGCCTGCACCACCGCCGAACTCACCAGCAGCGTGATTGAACCGGGCAAACGCGCCGACCTGACCGTTGTTTTCGACCCCGATTTTCATGACACGCAGGGTCCGGTGAAACGAATTGTGTGGATGGAAACCAACGACCCGGATATGCCCGTGGCTGAGGTTTCCATTACCGCCAACGTGCAAAAATAGCTGAAATCACACGCATAACTCTGTAAACATCGAATAGCCCGCCTTCGCGGGTTTTTCGATTGTAACGGGTTGTTGAATTAGGCTCCGTTGACGTTTCCGGTTTCATAAAAAGCCATATCGGGCAACCCTTGTGGTCGCCCCTACGGCGGCAAATGCATCATTCTCTCATGAAAACCGAAACGTCAACACGCCCTAAATCCCCAATTAATTTTCCGTTTTTCAAAGGACAAACTTCTTATGGAAACTCATAGATATGTCTTGCACGTGACGGTATTGGGAGGTTCATTATTGTGGCGCTTGGGACTGCAAGCATTGCTCACCAACCAGCCGGGGATAAAAACCGTCAGCCACACCACCACCGTTGACGGCATCGCCGGGAATCCGGATGTTTTTTTGATTGACGGCTCGGTGGCGGATGTCTCGCTGGTTGGCGTGAGTGCGACCTTCCCCGGCACACCGGCAATCATCATCTCACAGACCCAAGACCTGCCCCGCCTCTCCCACTGGCTTGAGCAAGGGGCATTGGGCATCGTTGACCGGGACACCTCGCTGGCAGATTTGCTCGGCGCCCTGCGGCAAGTGACCACCGGCGAATTGAGCCTCCCTCCCAAACTGGCAGTACGGCTGGTGCAAACAATGGCAAGCCGCTCCCCCGTGGAAACACCCCTCACCGAACCACTTTCCACCCGCGAGAAAGATGTCCTCACCCTTTTGGCACAGGGATTGAGCAATAAAGCCATCGCCCAGCAAATATACGTGAGCGTGCGCACGGTGGAAGGACATCTGGCAAATATTTACGGCAAATTGGGCGTTCATTCCCGCACGGAAGCCGCCCTGATTGCCGTTCGCAATGGTTGGGTATCCGCGAAATAAACACGTAAAACTACCTATACCCACCCGGTAATTCACCCCTATTACCCCACCCTGATTTATGATATGCTTCATTTAGCTTGAGGCTGATTGGAAAAGTTATGGCGTCTAAAACTCGTTTAGCTATTTTAAGTACACTAGCGGAAACTCACACGGAAGCAATACAATATAACCTGAAAGCGCTGGCAACAGTGATTGAATACCTGAATCCGGATATGCTGTGCGTCGAATTGCCACGCCGGCACTGGGAACTCCATGACCTTTCGCACGCTTCCATCGAAGTGCGCGAAAGTTTGCTCCCCATCGCCGATTTAACGGACGTGGTGGTACTCCCCATGATGTCGCTGGACACCCGTCAATTCGCCGATTTTATGCCCAAAAGCGGCTGGCGCGGTTGGTGCGCCGACTCATTGAGCCGCGCATTGGTGCGGGCGCAGCGCGCCGCCAACGACATCGACACCATTCACGCCAAAACGTACCAAAACATGTGTCACACCCTTTGCCGCACCAGCGAACTATTTTGGACGGCAGAAGCTCGCCGCGAATGGCACGAACAGAATCACGCCATGCTGAACAATATCCTGCTCGCCATTCGCCAAGACCCGGGACGACGGGTGTTGGTAGCGTTGCAATGCCAGCGCGTCCACTGGCTGGAGCCGAAACTCAAAAAAATTCCGGATATTGACCTGGTAGACTTTCGAGATTTGTAATTCACATATCGAGGCACAAACCGATGATCCACGCCACGAAATTAACCAAATCGTACAAAAAAACACCCGCCGTCCGCGGCATTGATTTGGCGGTGAAACAGGGGGAAATCTTCGGGCTGGTGGGACCGGACGGCGCGGGGAAAACCACCACCATCCAACTCCTCACCGGCATCCTCACCCCCACTTCCGGCACGGCAACCGTCGCCGGTATTGATGTCATCAATGAACCCGACCGCCTCGGCGGGAAAATCGGCTATATGTCCGAGGGGTTCACGCTGTACGGCGCGTTGAGCGTGGACGAAAATCTGGACTTTTTCGCCGATTTGTACGGCGTCCCCCTCTCTATCCGCAAAGAACGAAAATCGCAACTGCTGGCATTCGCCCGCTTGGAAGAAGCCCGAAACCGGCGCGCGGAACACCTTTCCGGCGGGATGAAAAAGAAGCTGGCACTGGCATGCACGCTGATGTATTCGCCGCAGATTTTGTTCCTGGATGAACCGACCACCGGGGTTGACCCCGTCTCCCGCCGCGATTTCTGGAAAATCCTGTTTGAATGGATGCAAAATAATGAGGGGCTGACCATTTTCGTCTCCACCCCGTATTTGGACGAAGCGGAACGCTTTGACCGCGTGGCGTTGATGCATCGGGGTGAGTTCATCGCCGTGGATACCCCCGCCGCGCTGAAAAAACAACTGACCGGCACGATGATTGACCTGAAAGCCGACCCGCAATTCACCGCGCTGGCTCATCTAAAAAAAACGCCGGGCGTGTCGCACGTGCAGGTTTTTGGCGAGCGGCTGCGGTTGCTGCTGGCGGAAAATAGCACCCTCAACTTGGATGAAACGCTGCAAAAGGCGGGCGCGCGGGTTATTGATGCCCGCCCGACCACCCCCACGCTGGAAGATGTGTTCGTCAGTTCCATCGAAGCGGCAACCCCCGATGCCGCCAATCATACCAACGGACACCCGCCGCTGGCAGCGGTGGAGCCCATCACGGGCGAATATGCCGTGACGGTGGAAAATCTGACCAAGCGCTTCGGGAATTTTACCGCCGTGAACGGCATCAGTTTCACGGTGCGACCGGGGGAAATTTTCGGGTTTTTGGGACCGAACGGTTCCGGAAAAACCACCACCATTCGCATGCTGACCGGGCTGCTGCCCGCCACCGATGGGTCGGGGACGGTTGCCGGATTCGATATTCTGCGCCAGCAGAAGCACATCAAGCCGCACATCGGTTATATGAGCCAGAAATTTTCGCTGTATAACGATTTGACGGTGGTGGAAAACATTGATTTTTACGCGGGAGTGTACAATGTGCCGCGCAAAATTCGGGGGGAACGGAAAGCGTGGGTGCTGGAAATGGCGGGCTTGCGCGGCAAAGAACGCACCCTCACCGGCTCGCTGTCCGGTGGGTGGAAACAACGGCTGGCGCTGGGATGCGCCATTCTGCACCAGCCGCAAATTCTGTTTCTGGATGAGCCGACTTCGGGTGTTGACCCGATTTCCCGCCGCGCATTCTGGGATTTGATTTTCGAGCTTTCGGCGCAGGGGGTGACCATTTTCATCACCACCCACTACATGGATGAGGCGGAACATTGCCATACGCTAGGGTTATTGTATTACGGCGACATCATCGCTATGGGTGCGCCCGCCGAGGTGAAGCAGAACATGAAAGCCGGCGAAATGGTTGAAATTGATGTCGCGCATCCGCTCCGCGCCGCCGGAATTGTGGAGACGCTCCCCGCCGTTCACAGCGCCGCGCCATATGGCGACAAGTTGCACGTGATGGTGTGGGGGCGCGCCGATGAGCACATCGCCACGCTGGAAAAAACATTGCGCGCCGCCGAGCTGCCCCCCCACCACATCAAAACCATTGATTTCTCGCTGGAAGATTTATTTGTGATATTCATTGAAATGAAAGAAGCCGGTCGCCGCGCCCGTGAGGAGGACTGAAATGAATCGACGATTTATCGCTGTGCTGATAAAAGAAACCCGCGAAATCTGGCGCGACCCGTACACGCTCGGAATGGCAATCGGGTTGCCGTTTGTGATGCTGTTGCTCTTCGCCTATTCCACCAATCTGGATGTGAAAAATATGTCGCTGGCGGTCTTCGACCAGGATAAATCCGCGCTCAGCCGGTCGTACATCACCCAATTCACCACCGATGACACCTTCTATTTGAAAGGGTATGCGAGCAGCTACGATGAATTGAATCAATGGATGGAAAACGACACCGTGGACACGGCGCTGGTCATCCCCCCGAACTTTGGGCAGACACTCACCGCCCGCCGCCCGGAAACGGTGCAAATCTGGGTGGACGGCTCATTCCCGCCCACGGCAAATGTCGCCATCAATTACATGCAAGCATTCAATGCGCGGTTCAATTACGCCCAACTCGCCGCCATTGTCGGTGAGCGGAATTTGAAGCCCGCCATTGACGTGCAACCCAGCGTATGGTTCAACCCCGGTCTGAAAAGCATCAATTATGTTGTGCCGGGATTGTACGCTGTGATTTTGCTGGCATTCCCGCCCCTGCTGTCGGCGCTGTCCATTGTGAAAGAAAAGGAACAGGGGAGCATCCAGCAGGTTTTTGTCTCCCCCATCCGTTCCGCCGAACTGATTTTGGGGAAACTCATCCCCTACGGGGTCATCGCCTTCATCGAAATGCTGGTGATTCTGGCGATGGGGATATGGGGGTTTCGCGTGCCGTTTGAGGGTAGCATCTGGCTGCTATTGTTCGCCGCGCTGATATACGTTTTCGGCGCGGTGGGCATCGGGTTGCTGGTCAGCACCGTCACGGAAACACAAGTGGCGGCGATGCTGGCGGCAATTGTGCTGACCATGATGCCCGCGCTCATTTTTTCGGGCTTCATTTATCCCATTTTCAATATGCCGGAAATTATGCAATGGTACACCTATCTGTTCCCCGCGCGCCATTTTGTGGACATTTCCCGCAGCATCGTTTTGAAGGGCGCGGATTTGCGAACCCTCTGGTTCCAGATGAGCTTGATGATCGCCTATGTCGCCGCGATTTTCACCATTGCCGCGCTCCGTTTCAAGAAAAAAGTCGGATAACCGGAAAGGAAGCCCTATGATTAGCCGAATGTCATCGCTGATGCGGAAAGAATTTCTTCAATTTTTTCGGGATAAAATGCTGGTGATGTTGATTCTGTACACGTTTGCCGAACCCGTTTTGTGCGGTGTATCGCTGTTCATCGCGGTGAACAACATGCCGCTCGCCATCATTGACGGCGACCGCACCGTCGCCAGCCGGGAATTGGTTGACACGTTGGCGCGCTCGGAGCATTTTAAGGTGTACGATTCGGTCGGCTCGGTGGCGGAGGCGCGCCCGCTGCTGCAACGCGGCGACGTGCAAATCGCGCTGGTCATCCCCGCCGGATACGAATCGGCGCTGGATGGTGGCGAATCAAGTCCCGTGCAACTCATTGTGGATGGCTCCACCGGCAATACCGCCCAACAAGCCATCGGATACGCCCAACTGCACATCGCCAAACTTTCCCGCAATATTGAACTGGCGCGCTTCGGGATGACCGCCGCCGATGCGGTCAACCTGCCGGTGGTGGAAAGTCGGCTCAATGTGCTGTATGACCCCGACCTGCGCTTCACCAATTTTGTGATGCTGGCGATGGTCGCCTTCGCCGCGCCGGTGCTGGGCATCCTGCTCGGCGCAGTGGCAATTGTCCGCGAAAAAGAAAAAGGGACGCTGGAACAGTTGATGGTGACGCCCATCAACGCCGCCGAACTCATCGCCGCCAAGCTCCTCCCGATGGCGGTGGTGAAAATGGGCGGGTTGGCAATCGGCATTGCCATCGCCGTCTGGGGGTTCGGCGTGCCGGTGCGCGGCAGTCTGCTGCTGTATTTCGCCGTCTCCACCCTCATCTTCATTGTGGGGATGGGCATCGGGGTCGCCATCGGCACCATTGCCAACACCATGCAGCAATCGTTGTTGCTGGCGTTCTTCGTCATTTTCCCGATGAGCTTTTTATCGGGGATGATGTCGCCGGTGGAAAACATGCCCATCGTGCTGCAATGGCTCTCCCTGCTCAGCCCGTTCCGCTATTATCTCACCATCACCATG
>JAJRSQ010000462.1 GCA_024278725.1 Chloroflexota bacterium | reverse complement strand
CGCAGTGGTCGCTGGAGGGCACATACATTTTCCCCCTGCCCGAAGACGCCGCCATCAACCAATTTTCAATGTGGATTGACGGCGAAAAAGTGGACGGGCAACTTTACACCAAAGCGGAAGCCCGCCGCATTTACGATGACATCGTTCGGCGACGGCTTGACCCCGCGCTGCTGGAATACATCGGGCGCGATTTGTTCCAAGCCAGCATCTTCCCCGTTGACCCCGGCGATTCACGCAAAGTGGTCATCGAATACAGCGAAATTCTCCCCGCCGATGGAGGATTGGTGAAATACGTTTACGGACTCAGTACCGAAAAATTCTCCGCCAAACCGCTGGAAGATGTCTCCATCACCGTCAACATTCGCTCCGATGACCCCATCAAAGCGGTCTATTCGCCGAGCCACACGGTCAGCATCAGCCGCCCCGACGATTTCCGCGCCACTGTCGGCTGGGAAGCCCGCGACGTGCGCCCCAATACCGATTTTGCCCTCTATTTCACCCTTTCCCCGCAGGATTTGGGGCTGAATCTGCTCAGCTACAAAACCGGGGATGAAGACGGTTTCTTCACTATGCTGATTGCTCCCTCCATCAAAAGTGATGAAATTGTGGACAAAGATGTGGTGCTGGTGCTGGATACCTCCGGTTCGATGGAAGGGGAAAAGTTGGCGCAGGCGCAGGACGCGCTCAATTTTGTGCTGAACCGGCTCAACCCGAATGACCGCTTCAACGTGGTGGCGTTCAGTACCGATGTGCGGGCGTTCTCCCGCCGGTTGGAACCCGTTTCCGCCGTGCCGGACGCCGAACGCTTCGTGCAAAGCCTCCGCGCCGAGGGGAGTACCGACATCAACCGCGCCCTACTGGAAGCTACCGGCACGCTGGACGATGACACCGCTCGCCCCGCCATCATCATCTTTCTGACCGACGGGCTGCCGACCAGCGGCGTGACCGAACCCGACCTGATTTTGAACAGCATCATCCAATCCGCCCCGAAAAATGTGCGCATTTTCCCCTTCGGCGTGGGGGATGATGTGGATACCTTCCTGCTCGATTCGCTGGCGCGCGAGTTGCGCGGCGCGAGCGCGTATGTTCGCCCCGGTGAGCGGGTGGATGAAGCGGTGAGCGCATTTTACGCCAAAGTGAGCACCCCCGTGCTGGCGGATGTCGAATTGTCGGTGGATGGCGTCACCATCGCCGACACCTATCCTTACCCCCTCCCCGATATTTTTGCGGGCACGCAACTGGTGGTGACGGGACGATACCCGCGCGGCGGCGCGGCATCCATCACCCTGAAAGGGACGGTGAACGGGCGCACGCAGGAATTTAAATATGATGACCTGACTTTTGCCCGTGACGGCGGCGCGGCGTTCATCCCCCGGCTGTGGGCAACCCGAAAAATCGGCTATCTGCTGAATCAAATTCGGCTGCGCGGGGAAAATTCGGAAGCGATTGACCAGATTGTGAAACTCAGCATCCGCTACGGCATCATCACCCCGTACACCAGTTTTTTGGTGGAAGAGCCGGTGAACGCGCTGACTGAAAGCGGGCGTGATGCCATTATCCGGCAGGAAACCGATGCGGCGATGAATGCCCCCGCCGCGCCGAGTTCCGGGGCGTCGGCGGTGCAGAAAGCGGTGCAGAGTATGGCGCTCGAAAGCGCGGATATGGCTGCCCCCGCGCCCGTTGCCACCGTGGATGTCTCGGCGGCGGATGGCGGCACGGTGGAAATGTCGCCGCTGCCCGCCGTGACCACCATCGGCGAAAAGGCGTTCATTCTGCACGACGGGGTGTGGACGGATACCACCTTCGACCCCGAAAAGATGACTGCCCGCTCGCTGGCGTTCGCTTCGGATGAGATGCTGCAATTGCTGGCGGACAATCCCGCCGCCGCCAAATATTTCTCGCTGGGCGACTCGGTGATTGTGGTGCTGGATGGCTCGGCGTATCAGACCACCCCGCCCGATGCGGAGGCACTTTCCGCTGGCACACCCGAACCACTCCCGCCAATGGATTCCGCCCCGCCGGAAATTTCGCCCACGGCGAATGAGCCGCTGCCCGCCGAGACGCGCGGATTTTCCCCGCTGTGGCTGGCGGTCATCATCGGCGGAGTGGTGGTTGGCGGCGGGATTCTCGCTCTGCGCGGGCGAGAATCGGCATAATGGTTGTAACTTCCTGTGATTTCGGGTACAATAAACAAGGTAACATAAGTGGCAATCAGCTTTCAGCTTTTAGCCATCAGCTATCAGCTATCAGCTTTCAGTGATTGACCGCTGACCGCTGAAAGCTGATAGCTGAAAGCAAACAACCACATTGAAAGGAGGTTGTGATGAAAAAGCTAGTTTTGATGGTGGTTTTGGTTATGCTGGTGTTCACGATGGTGGTTCCGGCAGTCTCCGCTGCGCCGCCCGTCGCGCCGTCTGCCGCCGGTGGCTACTGGTATCAGGTGAAGTATGGCGATACCCTGTACGGCATTTCGTGGTATACCGGCGTGCCGGTGCAGACCATCGCCAACGCGAACGGTATCACCAACGTCAATTGGATTTATGCCGGGCAATATCTGTGGATACCCACTTATACCCCCGCGCCGTCCGGCACGTATCACACCGTTCAATGGGGGGAAACGCTGTACAGCATTTCCGTGGCGTATGGCGTCAATATGTGGACGATTGCGCAGGCAAACGGCATTTTGAATTTGAATTGGATTTACGCCGGGCAGGTGCTGTATATTCCGTAGCCGCGCGGAAATTTTACCTCGAATTAAAATTCAAGGCTCAAAATTTAAGCCGACCTGAATTAAATGTTGTGGTAAGGGCAACGACAAGGGTTGCCCTTACGGCAGATATGCCCGCAACAGGGTCGCCCCATTTTCCGCCGAAACGCGGAAAGCCCCCTGCGCCGCCGGCACGAGGCAGAATTTGACGGCGGGCAGCGCCACCGATGTCCCGGCAGGTGTTTCCAGCGCGGCATTCCCCGTTACCGTCCCCCATATTTCCATAGTCGAACCGTCGGTTGCGCCGCGATATTCCGCTCCCGCCGCCAGCGACACCTTTTCCACCACAAAATAATCGCACCGGCTGATTTCATGCCGGGTGATTCCTTCCCCTTGAAAAACCGGCTTCGGCGTCACCACGTCCGGTTCAATCTGATTGAAGTTGATGACCGCCATCGCCTGTTCCACATGCAGGGGACGCGGTTGTCCGTCCGCACCGAGCCGCCCCCAGTCGTACACCCGATACGTGACATCGGAATTTTGCTGAATTTCCGCGACCACCGCGCCCTGCAACAGCGCATGCACCGACCCCGCCGCTACAAAAACGGCATCGCCGGTTTTGATGGGCAGATAGTGCAGTTGGGTTTCCAGCGTGTTTTCCGCAATTGCCCGCCGGAACGATTCGGGCGTCACGCCCTTTTTTATCCCGAAGATGAGTTGCGCGTCCGGTTCGGCGTGCAGGATGTACCACATTTCCGTTTTGCCGAGTTCGCCGTTTTCGTGCGCCAGTGCATATTCGTCGTGCGGGTGAACCTGCACGGACAGGTTGCGATTCGCGTCGAGCAGTTTTACCAGCAGCGGGAATTTATGGCGTGCCAGCGCCCACTCCCCCCGCGAGCCGACCAGTTTTTCGCCCAGCGCGTACAACACCTGCGGCAGCGAGCTTCCCCGCCACGCGCCATTTTCCACCACGGTGGCGGCGGTGGGATGCCCGGAAATTTCCCAGCTTTCGGCGGTGATGCCGGGAGGCAGGTCTCGATTGAACAGCGTCTCCAGATTGCGCCCGCCCCAAATATAATCTCGCAATTGGGGGGTAAAAGTTAACGGATAAATGGTTGATGTCATGTTAGGTCTCGGGTTTCAGGGTTTCAGGGTTGCAGAGTTGCAGAGTTGCAGAGTTGCAGGGTTGCAGGTTTCACGCTTCACGCGCGCTATCTTCTATCTCCATTTCCAAATTAGTCCCTCTGTTTTCATCGTGCTATAATTTAACCCATTGAATTAAATGAGGCAATTTGCCAATGTACATCCGACGCGAAAAAAAACAACGAACATCGGTGCTGAGGGTTGCCCTGCTCACCGCGGCGATTTTGCTGGGGCTGTGGTTCATCCGCGCCAAACCGCGCTGGGCGCAACCGTTTGTGCCGTCGCCCACGCCCACCCTGCCCGCCAACTATTATATCACCAATGGGGATATTGCTTTTGCGGATGGAAAATTAAACGATGCCATCAACTTTTATGAGCAGGCAATCGCTTTGGAGCCGAAAAACGATGTGCCGTATCTGCGGCAATCGACGCTACTGGTCTTCACCGGCGACACGGCAAAAGCGACGTTGCGCGCGGAAACGGCGGTGCAGTTGAACCCCGACAGCGCGGAAAACCTCGCCGGTTATTGCCGCGCGCTCGACTGGGAGGGCGAATACGGCAAAGCCTTCGATGCGTGCGAGTGCGCCATCGAACTTGACCCGAATTACGCGCCCGGCTATGCCTATCTGTCGGAAGTGTATGCCGACCAAGCCGACTGGGTTCCGGCGCGGCAGATGGCGCAAAAAGCGCTGGAAGTTGATTTCCAAAGCCCGGAAGCGCATCACAATATGGGGTATGCGCTGGAAGTGCAGGGGCGGTACAAAGAAGCGGTGGAATTTTACGAAAACGCCATCACCCTGCGCCCGAATCTCGCGCCCTATTATTTGGCAGCGGGGCGGAATTATTACTGGTTGGGACAGTTTGAAACCGCCGCTGACCGCTTCGAGGAAGCCATCAAACTGATGCCCGCCAGTGCGGTGGGGTACGACCAGTTGGGATGGACATTCCACGCGAACGGGCAGAATACCCGCGCCATAGACGCGCTGGAACAGGCAATCAGCGTGGATGCCAGTTATGCGCGGGCGTGGGGACGGCTGGGCACGATATATTATTTGCGCCAAAATTATGAAGAGGCGCTGAACATTCTGCCCACTGCCATCAGTTTGGCGGAACACAATTATTTGCGGCAAGCTCGGCGTATTGAAATTTTGACGCAAATCGAAACCCCTTCCGGCGTGCAGGACGTGCCGATTTTACAGGGACGCTTTGAAATCGACCGCACCAATAACGCCCGTTTCATCGCCCGGATTGCCCCCGTGCAATACTCGCAGAGCGCGCCGCCGCTCGAAGCCGCGGGCACGTGCGGGCAGCTCGTCGCCCGCAACATCACCGAAAAAGTGAATCTGACCAGCCCGACGCAAGACCTCGATTTCACCCTTCCGTTTTCGGCAACCACCGGTATCGCCACCCTCGATATTCCCACCGGCGAAATTTCCGTGCAACTGGAAAACTTGCCGCGTCCGCAAGCCGTGCCGTACAATGTGCAAATCGGCTTTCTGCCCGATAAAACGGAAGGCGTCGGCTATTTGCAGCCGGACGCCACCGGAAAAACCGATGAAACTTTCTCGCTGGCGGCGGCTTCCAGCGCGCCGGTGGAATATTATTATGAACTGGGGTTATCGTATGTTTATTTGCGCCCGCCCCAGTGTGAAAATGCCGTCCCGTGGCTTTTAAAAGCGTTGGACAAAGACCCGGCGTATTACAATCCCGCTTGGGCTGGGCTGAAAATCTGCCCCAGCGACCAATCGCCGCCCACGCCATTCCCAACCGCAACGCCCCTCCCCACGGCTGAAGGTTCGTAAAACAGATTGGACAACCCACACAATTATGCTATTATCTTTCAAAATTCATTGAAGAACCACGTATGACCGACCAAACAACCGTTATTTGTGAAAATTGCCAAACGCCTTTCCTCGCCGAATTGACGCATTGCCCCGCCTGCGATGCCCCCAACCCCGCGTCGCCGGACATCCCGGAAGATGATGATGTGCCGGAGGAACTCCTTGAGGGCGCACATCCCCGCCGCCCGTGGTGGCGCAGCCGGTTGGGATGCAGCAGCCTGATTTTGATGCTCCTGCTGATTCTGGGCGGCATCGGGCTGGGCGCATACGACGGATTGAAAGAGCGCTCGGTGCGGCGGCAGGCACAGATTGACCAACTTTTTGAACAATCCGTCCAATACGCGGACAACAACCAAATTGAACTCGCCATCGCCGGGTTGAATCAAATCCTCACCCTTGACCCGGGATACACCCAAGCGCGCGAAATGCTGGCGCAATTGAAGGTTGAGCCGACCGCCACCCCGCGTCCCGTTTCCGCCCCGCGCCGCAATGTCGCCGCCGATTTGTTTGAGCAGGCGAAAACGCTCACTCTGCAAGGCGATT
>JAJRSQ010000461.1 GCA_024278725.1 Chloroflexota bacterium | reverse complement strand
CTACACGATTTCCAATCGTGCGCACTAGACCAACTATGCGACCTCTCCAAAAGCTGACCGCTTTTAGCTTTTGGCTATCAGCTTTCCAGCGGGAAGGGTGGGATTCGAACCCACGGTGGATGAGAACACCCACAACGGTTTGCGAGACCGCCCCGTTCAACCAGTCCGGCACCTTCCCCCAAAACCGACTGCCGATTATAGCATGGGGATGGGGATGGGGCAAAATTCATGTGTTTTCCCGATGCGGCAATACCGCTTTTTTCGGGGGGGATGGACGGGGGAAATAGGGGGATGGCACGTTCAGCGCGGCGCAGATTTTCTCCGCGCGGGCGGCAGCGGGCTGTTTTTGGGGATGCTCATCCGGCAGGCAACGCGCCATCTCGGCGAAAATCATTGCTTCCCGATAGGGCATCTGCATGGTGCGGGCGAGGGCAATCCCTTTTTCCCACCGACGCATTGCCTGTTTGGGACGGTTTCGCTGCCACGCCAGTGTTCCCCGGTACAGCAGGGCGTATGGCTGTCCGATGGAAAATACCCGGCTGAATTTCCACAAAATGGCTTCGGCTTTTTCTGCGGCGGCGGCGAGCGTTTTGTCATGCGGATGCAGCGCCCGCAACCGAAGATACACGTGCGCCAGCGAGGCGTATCCGCCCAGCGATGAAAATGCCGCCGGCGATGTTTCGCTCACCAGGTGCAGCCCAATTTCCGCGTATTGCCGCGCCGCCGCGTATTTTTGCTGTTTCAAATAGGCTTCCGCCAGTAAGCCGTAACAACTGATGTCTGTGCCGATGTCCGCAATTTTGAGCGGCAAGTCGAGGGCGGCGTGGATGTATGACACGGTTTCCGCCACCCGTCCGAGCGGCAGGAAATTCTCCGCTTGTCCGCACAACCCCCAACGCTGCGCCTGCACATCGCCCCGATTGTGTGATGAGGCGTATAGATCCAACCAGATTTCGGCGCTGCGCCGAAATTCGCCATGTTGATGGGCAATGTGGGCGGGCATCACCCGACATTCATCCTGTCGCCGGGTGTCGCCCAGCGTTACGGCGATGTCGAAGGCTTGCTGCGCATCCGCCGCCGAGCCTTCCCACTCCCCAATGCCGCAGCGATAGATGCTGCTCAACTCCAGCACCCATGCCAGCGCGGTGGGCGGGTTGATGCGCCGGGCAACGTCCAGCGCCAAACGGCGATAGAATCGCGCCATGCCGTGCGCCGGTACAATTGCCCCGCCAATGATCATATTGCCGTACAAGCGGGATAACACGGCGGAGGGCGCTACTTTTTCCGCTAAATTCATCCCCCGGATTGAGGTGTACAGGAGGGTTGTGGTGGGAGCATTTTCAAAAAACAGAATCTGCCCCAAACGTTCATACGCTTGCGCCCCTTCCAGCAGCGCCACGGCGACGGGGTCGTCATGCGGGCGGCGGACGCCCATCCACACCCGATGCGCGATTTGGCGCGCAATCTCTTTTCCCAGCCCGAAGATCCGTCTGGGGGGGGATGACGGCATGGAAAAGCCAAGCACAGCCAGCGCTTTTTTATGGAAACGTAAACTCTTCGGGAGGCGTCCCAGCCGGAAATAGGCTTCACCTGCCAACCGCAGCCAGTGCGCCAACTGCGTTTTTTCTATGCCCGGCTCTGCTTGCGCGCGTTCAAGCGCTTGTCGCAACAAAGTTTTCAATTCATCGAAGCGGTTTTCCGCCTCCAGAAACAGCGCCATATGCCGGGTGTATGTTTCAAACGCCTCCGGATTTCCGTCCGAAAAAACCCGTTCCCAACCCAGCAAAATATTGTCGAAATCATCATCCGGATGCGCCGGTGCATTGTGTGCGGGTGTCTGTTCGACGTATGCGGCTAACAGCGCGCCGTAATACCGGCGATGCGACAATTGCGCGCGCGTTTCTTCTTCCGGCATAGCAGCCAATTTTTCAGCGGCAAATTGTCGCCACAGTTGGTGCATTTCATACCGATTTTCCTGCGCCGAACTGTTCGCCATAACGCGGGCAATCATCCCGTATTCTATAAAACTCAACAGCATTTGCGCGGAAACGTCGGCGATGGCGGTGGTGGCTTCGGCGGTGAATGTGCCCCGAAATACCCCCAGACGGGCGAAGCCTGTTTGCTCGGTGGGGGTGAGTTGCTGCCAGGTGTAATCTAACACGGCTTGCAGGCTGCCGCCATGTTGCTGTGCTGAAGGTTGCACTGCGTCCAGAAAACGCACATCATCCCTGATTTTTTCCAGAATTTGGCGGCACGTCAGCGACGAGACCCAGCGCGCGGCGAGTTCAATGCCGAGCGGAACCCCCGCCAACCGGCGGCAGATTTCCAGCACGGTTTGCACATCATCTTTCGGCAGGGAAAAGTCATGCCGAATTCGCCGGGCATTTTGGGTGAAGAGCTGCACCACCGAGGGCAGGGCATCCGTTTTTTCATCAAGGGAAAATCCGTTCAGCACGAAAACATATTCCCAGCGGGAATGCAGCCGTACCCGCGAGGTAATCAGCAGTTTCACGCCGGGGGTTCTTTCCAAAACCTTTTCCAAATGCGGCACAATGTTCACAAGATGCTCGAAGTTGTCCAGCACCAGCAACATTTCACGCTGTTGCAGATGGTTTTCCAATTGTTCGATGGGGTTGCCCTGTTCGCCAAAGGTCATATTGATAGCCGAGCCGATGGCGTGAATCAACGATTGTCCGGTTTGTACGGCGGTCATCGGCACAAAAAACACCCCGTCGAAAAAATGGTGTTTCAATTGTTCGGCGATTTTCAGCGCCAGACGGGTTTTGCCCACGCCGCCGTGCCCGGTGATGGTCAGCAGGCGGCATACGGGTTGCATCAATATGGCGGTGACGGTGGCGGTTTCGGCGTTGCGCCCGATGAACGGGGTGGGTTGTTGGGGCAATTTGGCTTGGGCGGCGCCGCCGGTGGCTTCGATGCGTTCATACAGCAAGCGCGTTTCGGTGGCGGGCAACACGCCCAATTCGGCGGAGAGAATGTTGCGGCACGTGTGATACTGTGCCAGCGCCGCGCTGCGCCGCCCCATCCGCGTGAGCGCCAGCATTAGTTGCCGGTGCGCTTCTTCTCGCCAGGGGTCAATTTCCAATACCCGTTTGAAATAATGGACGGCTTGTTCATACCGGCGATTTTTGGCGCACGTTTTGGCGAGGGTGTACATCGCTTGCAACGCCTGCTCGCCCAACCGTTCCCGCCAGCTCAGCACCCATTCGCTGAATGCGGTTGCATCGGGGAGATAAAATCCTGCCAGAAACTCACCGCGATACAATGAAACCGCTTTTTCCAGCGCGGCAATATTTTTTTCCGAGTTCCCGTTCACGTCCAATTGCGCTATCAGGGCGGAAAATTCAGCGACGTCAAGCGTATGAGGATAATCGACATTGAAGGAAATGGTGCGCCGGTTGACGATGAAGGTTTCGGGGAATAATTTGCGCAGGTTGGAGAGGGCTTTGCGCAGGTTGGTTTTGGCGTCGGTATTGGGCATCTCAGCCCAAAACAGCCCGGCGAGCGCATCGCGGGTGTGGGGGCGGCGCGTCATCACCAAATAACAAAACAACGCCAGCGCTTTATTGGTGATGAAGCTATCAACACACGTGTGCCCCCGATAAACCTGTGGCGCACCCAATAAGGTTATCCGTAACGGGGTGTTGGATTCCATTTCACGTTCTTTTCACGATTAAAGTGTATAAAGGTGATGAATAAGAGCAGGTATTGGTGAAATTCACTATACCATATTTTAGGCATTGTTTAAAACACAGGGGTGACGCGATGGCATCTTTAAAAAAACCACTGGTTTCAAAATCATATTGGTTTAAATGCTGGCGCGAAAACGCCGCCCAAGATACCGGCGACATATGGCGGTTCAGTTTGGAAGACCCCAATACCGGTAAACGCATCGGTTTTGCTTCGCTGGAATCATTGCTCGCATATGTAAAAACCGTGTTGGCACAGTGGGAGGAGGAAGCACAAACCTACGACGACAGGGAAGGCGACATATTGAAGCCCTCTTCGGGGGAGCATAAAAACGGATAAAAAATATAACAACAGACCGGGAGATATGATGACTTTGAAAAAGCAATTTAAATGGATGACCGTTGTTGCAATGTTTGTGGCGTTATTGTTGATTTTTGCAATTCCGGTGGCGCGCACCTTTGCACAGGGCGGCGACACGAATCGGGCAGCGGCATCCACCGGCAGTGCTTTCACCTATCAGGGCAACCTTGAGAAAAGTGGTAGCGGGGTCAGCGACACATGTAGCTTTGATTTTAAGTTGTACGATGCTGCAACCGGCGGGAATCAAGTTGGCTCAACCGTTTCCAAAAGTGGTGTTTCGGTGAGTAACGGCAAATTCACCGCCGAACTGGATTTCGGTAGCAGCGCATTTAACGGCGATGCCCGCTATCTGGATGTGCAGGTGCAATGCACCGGCGACTTCGGCATGGTGGCGCTTTCGCCGCGCACCGCGCTGAACGGCACGCCATATGCCCTGAGCCTGCGTCCGGGGGTGGACGTGAATGGGAGTGATGCGACCGGCAGGATTTTCGGCGCGGTGAATAATGACACAACAGGTTCAAATGCAGCTATTTACGGGGAATCAAAATCAGCTGCGGGCGCCGGTATTTCCGGATGGAACACAAACAGTAGTGGCGGGTATGGCATTTATGGCAATTCCACGGCTTCCGGCGGCACACCGTATGGGGTATATGGCATCGCGTCCGATGCCGGCAGCGCGACATCGTATGGTGTGTATGGCAAAAGTAATTCCAGTTTCGGCACCGGTGTGGGCGGGATTTCGCCCCAAAATGGCGTGTATGGTGAAGCCTCCAATACCTCCGGGGCAACTTGGGGCGTGTACGGCAAAAGTAATTCTGCCAGCGGATACGGTGTGTATTCCAGCGGCAATGCTCACGTCGAGGGTCAACTTACATGGAAAGCAATGACCGGCACCATTTCCATTCCGGGGTTGGCATTTCAGCCGTTCGACGGTGCAGGGATTCTTGTTCGTGACATTAGTGGCGGTGGTGTTACCCCTAGCAGTAGCTCGAGTGTTCTGTCTTATGCGCCCATTCAATTGCCGAACAATGCCACCGTTACAAAATTGAGTTTCTATTGGGCGGATTCCTCGAACTCGAACGGGAATGTTTCATTATATCGAACAGATATGCAAGGGAACGAAAATGCTATGGCTGCAGCCTTCTCATCCGGCGGCAGTTCCGGTGGCGGCGGTGGAACAACCGTCACCAGTTCGTCTTCAACAACAACTATTTCATCCGCCGCAATTGATAATACTGCATACAGCTATTATCTGTATTTGAACCTTCCAATTGACAGTAACGGCGCATCCATCAAAGCATATGGTGTCACCGTCGAATACACCATCACGCAACCGTATTAAGGCAGGATAAAATGAAAAAACGAATGTGGTTATTTTTGATAATCCTGTTGGTACCGGGATTGATGCTCGGCGGGGTGACATACGCGCAAACCGGCGGCACATACGATTTGAGCTGGCACACCATTGATGGCGGGGGCGGTGCAATGACCGGCGGCGGATACACTCTCACCGGCTCCATCGGGCAACCGGATGTCGGCAGCGCCAGCGGCGGCGGGTACTCACTAAACGGAGGTTTTTGGAACGGAAGCAGCAACGGAAGCAGTACAAAATACATCTATCTCCCACTGGTGCTGAAATAAACTTTCAGGTGGTGGTTCAAATTGACCGGCGGAGAACATTTGTCGGTAGGGACAGAGCATTGCTCTGTCCCTACGCAAAACAAACGCGGGTATTTACCCTCGACCCTTCGGGTGTATTTTGTTTCATCAGTCAAAAATAACCACCACCAATTTCCGGATATGCAAAAGCTTCCCCTCTGATATGTGGGGGGGGAGACATTTCATATAGAAAGGAGATGTTATGAAAAAGTTTAATCGTCTGAGTTTATCGTTGGTTTTCAGCTTCACGCTGTTGCTCATTGTGATGGGGGTTGCCTTCCATCCCGCAATTGTCCGAGCCGTCGGCGGGACATTATATGTCAATGCCGCAACCGGCAGTGACAGTAACGACTGCCTCACCATCAGCACCCCATGCAAAACCATCGGCGGGGCAATTGGCAATGCTGCTACCGGCGATACCATCAACATCGCCGCCGGAATTTACACGGAAACGAATATCATCAGCGGAAAAGCGTTGACGCTGGTGGGCGCGGGCATCGGTCAAACCATTGTCGATGGCGGGGCAGCCGATGCCGTGTTCAATATTCTCTATGCTTCTGCCGATATATCCAAAATGACCATTCAAAACGGAATCGGTTATTATGGTTTGGGTGGGGGCATTAAAGCATCCGGTCCATTGACATTGACACAGGTCAATATCACCAATAATACCGCTGATTTTGGCGGAGCCATTCATATTTACAGTACGACTGTCACCATTGTTGACAGTACCATCATCGGCAATCACGCCAACACTTCTGCAGGTGGCATTTTTGCCACTGATAACGCTGTTGTCCAAATTGAAAAGTCCACTGTTTCCGGCAATCAGGGGCAAGGGCTGCATATTCAGGCAGGAGGCGCAATGACGCTGACCAATGTAACGGTTAGCGGCAATACCGGCGAAGGGGTGACACCGGGAAGCTCGGTTTACGTGTATAACAGCACCATTGTGAACAACGGGAACTATCAAATACTGAATTACGGTGCAATCACCCTCACGAATTCCATCGTTGGTGATACAGTTGGTGCGACAAATTGTTATGGAACCGGTTCATACACGTCTTTGGGTTACAATCTCGAGAGCGGCACGGCGTGCGGCTTTGCCAACACCGGCGACCAATCTTCCACCGACCCGCTTTTGCTTCCCCTCGGCGATTATGGCGGCAGTACCCAAACCCACGGTTTGTCGCTCAACAGCCCCGCCATTGATGCGGGCAGCAACGCCACCTGTCCCGCCACCGACCAGCGCGGCACAACCCGCCCTCAGGATGGCGACGGCGACACCACCGCTGTTTGCGACATCGGCGCGTTTGAGTTGGTGCGGCAAGCGCCGATTTCCGTGACCATCTCCGGCAACACCGACGGGTTGGTCAATAGCGGACATACATTCGTCGCTACGGTTTCTCCGGTTACCGCCACCCAGCCCATCACCTACGTGTGGGAAGCTACCAACCAAACGCCCGTCACCCATACGGGCAAAGGTATCACCGATTCGACGTCTTTCACTTGGGCGGGTACGGGGGCACAGGTTGTCACCGTCACGGTGAACAACGGATTGGGTTCCCAAACCAATACCCACGCCTTCACCGTCACGGCGGGAACGCAAGCCATCACCGGCGTGGTGATTTCCGGGGCGACCTCCGGCTCACTGGGCGGCACGTTCACTTTCAATGCGGATGTCTCGCCGTCCAACGCCACACAACCCATCACCTACACTTGGCAGGCGGATGGACAATCGCCGGTGGTGCATACCGGGCAGGGGATTACGGACTCGGTCACGTTCCAGTGGACGACGGAGGGGACAAAAACCATCATCGTCACCGCCACCAACGAAGTTGGTTCGCAGGTGGACACGCACACCATCCGGCTGTATATGTGGTATGTGAATGCTGCCACCGGCAACGATGCGAATGATTGCCAATCTCCCACCACCGCCTGCAAAACCATCGGCGGGGCAGTGGGCAAAGCGACGGACGGCGATACTATCACCGTTGCCGCCGGTACCTATACCGAAACCAATACGTTGAACAAATCACTCATCATCACCGGCGCGGGGATTGACCAAACTGTTGTGGACGGGAATGCAAGTGGCACGATTTTCACCATTGATCTCGGCAAAACGGTCAGTATCTCCGGGATGACCCTGAAAAATGGCTCAAGTGGTGTAGGGGGGGCTATTAACAGCAGCGGAAATACCACCCTGTCAAAAATTAAATTCACGGGGAATAACAGCGGTGCCGGTGGTGCTATTTACATCTACGACGGATTGCTCACTCTGAAAAACAGCATTGTGGACGGGAATACGGGTGGCTCGGGCAGCGCCGCCATCTGGCTTGACTCTGCCGGAGAGCTGTCGGTTGAAAGTTCCACCGTTTCCAACAACAATGCGCAAGGCTTGCACCTGCAAAGTACGAAGGCAGCCACATTGACCAATGTTACCGTCAGCGGCAACAGTTATGAGGGAATCGCAACCACAAACGGCATGAATGTTGACATTCAATTCAGCACAATTGCCAATAACGCGCTGTACGGGATATCGAATTACGGTTCTGTGACCATCGCAAATTCCATCGTCGCCAACAGTGGTAACGGTACAAATTGCTTCAATGGCGGAACCCTCACCTCCGGCGGCTACAATATCGACGACGGCACAACCTGCGGCTTTACCGCCACCGGCGACCAATCTTCCACCGACCCGCTTTTGCTCCCCCTGTCGGACAACGGCGGCGACACCCAAACTCACGGTTTGCCGCTCAACAGCCCCGCCGTTGATGCGGGCAACAACGCCACCTGCCCCGCCACCGACCAGCGCGGCACAGCCCGTCCCGTGGACGGCAACGGCGACAGCACCGCCACCTGCGACATCGGCGCGTTTGAATTTGTGCGGCAGGGCATCACCGGCGTGAGTATTTCCGGCAATACCTCCGGCTTCACCAACAGCAGTGAAACGTTCTCTGCCGCGGTCACGCCCATCACCGCCAGCATTCCCATCACCTACGTGTGGGAAGCCACCAACCAAACGCCCATTACCCATACCGGCAAAAATATTACCGATACGGTATCGTTCAATTGGAGTGTTGCCGGCGGGCAGGTGGTCACGGTTACGGTGGATAACGGCGTGACGCAACAGACCAACACCCACAGCATCAGCCTGACGCAGGGGACGCAAGCCATCACCGGCGTGACAATTTCCGGGGCGACCTCCGGCTCAACCGGACCAACCTACACCTTCAACGCCACTGTTTCGCCGTCCAACGCCACCCAGCCCATCACCTACACTTGGCAGGCGGATGGGCAATCAACGGTGGTGCATACCGGGCAGGGCACAACCGATGCGGTAGACTTCCATTGGACGACAGAAGGGACGAAAAACATCACCGTGACGGTGGACAACGGGTTGGGCACACAAACCGATTCGCACACCATCGTTCTTTCCAGTTGGTATGTGAACGATGCCACCGGCAGCGACAGCAACGACTGTCTTTCCCCTGCCACCGCCTGCAAAACCATCGGCGGGGCGATGGGCAAAGCCGGCAACAACGATACCATCACCATCGCCGCCGGCACTTACACCGAAAACCTCTCGGTGAACAAATCGCTGACCTTCGTCGGCGCGGGACGCAACCAAACGTTCGTGGATGGCGGCTCATCGGATTCGGTGTTTGATATTGCCTTCAACACCACCGTGGCGTTGTCAAAAATGACCATTCAACACGGCAGCGGGCTTGGTGGAACCGGCGGCGGTGGTGGAGCGTATGTCTCCGGCGTGCTGACGCTCTCGCAGGTGCGGGTTTACAGCAACACCGCGAATCATGGTGCTGCGCTGTACATCTACAGCACGGGGAGCGTTACTGCCACCAACAGCACCTTCGACCAAAATAGAACAACCGGCAACTCCGTCGGCACAATTTTTGTGGATGGGGGAAAA
The DNA here is from genome assembly GCA_024278725.1 of Chloroflexota bacterium. Lineage (GTDB taxonomy): Bacteria > Chloroflexota > Anaerolineae > 4572-78 > 4572-78 > JANTHQ01. The sequence continues at coordinate 8,421 of JAJRSQ010000461.1, read as the reverse complement.
CTTTGGCTGGAAAATTCAACCGTCTCAGGGAACAGCACGGAGTCCATCCACAACCAAAATAGCGGGATGGTGGACATCTTCAACAGCACTATCAGCGGGAACACCGGCGGCATCTCCAACGGGGCAACTATGACCATGCGCAACAGCACCGTCGCCAATAATTCCGGCGGGAATGCCATCTTCAATGGCGGCACATTCACCGTGAAGAGCAGTATTTTGGCGGCGCCGTCGGGCGTGGAGGTGTGCGACACCACCAGTTCGGGCGTGACGAATCTCGTCTCGCAGGGGTACAATCTTGAAAGCACCGACACCTGCGGACTGACCGCCACCGGCGACAAAACCGGCGTGAATCCGTACCTGCAATCGCTGGCGGACAACGGCGGCGACACGTGGACGCACGCATTGCTGCGCTCCAGCCCCGCCCTCGACGGCGGCGACAACGCCTCCTGCCCCGCCACCGACCAGCGTGGCACGGCTCGTCCCATTGATGGCGATGGTGACAGCACCGCCACGTGTGACATCGGCGCGTTTGAATCGCCGTTGGTTAAATGGAAAGTTTATCTGCCGTTGGTTATTAAATAATCATCGTACAAAAAAGGGCGGGGAAATTTCCTCGCCCTTTTTTAATGATCTTGTAAGATTTTTCGGGATTGGGGTTGAGCTTGAATGTCAGGTTGTGTTTCATCCAGCTTGGCGACCAGCAGAAACAAAAAACCAGGCACGGAAAAGAGCAGAAAATACAAATCGCGCGGCAGTGTTCCCTTTACCACCAAATTGAGAATGTAAAACACAATCAGGCTGAAAACGGTAATCCAGCCACCTGCTTTTTCGTACCGCCACCCTTCAATCATCCCAATGACGACCCCCACCGGAAAGAACAGAATCATTATCCATTCCGATGGTGTCGGTGGGGCAACGTGCGGGTCTAGCAGTCCCCCCCCTAAAAAAAACAATAATAGCACCGCAACGCTAATAATGCTCCCCACGCGCGCCACAATCCGCACCCAACGCATAGTCGTTTGCATAAGCCTGCCTCCCCTTATTTCAACTGCCTTCAATAAAGCTGATACTATTATTATACCACAAAATTTACGCGATTTCATCCCTCTATTTTTTGCGGGCACGGCTGTTGCAAGGTAAATTTTAAGGTTGATATTTTCCGTGATTTTGCGCTGTAGGGGCGGCTCGCGAGCCGCCTCTGCTTTTAGGCGGGATTGAGAAAAATTTACACCTGTGCTTGCATGCGGACAGAGCTAAACCGAAATTTTCCCGTTCGTTGTTATTTCACGATATTTTCACGATACCGACATATAATTTTTGGAAAAATAAATGACCTGAATTCGAGATAAGCAGGACAATGTTCAATCGGGGAAAAACAGTTTGCAGATAACACAGATAAACACAGATTGGTAGTGGTTATTTTTGACTGCCGGAACAGAATATACCCGAAGGGTCGAAGGCAAATAGCTGTATTTGGTTTTTGATTTTTGCGCCCCAAAACTTATGCAATTGATTTTATCTGTGAAAATCCGTGTCTATCTGTGGGCGAATAAAACTTATCTCGAACTGAGGTTAAAAAGCATTTATGAAAGGAGAAAACTGATGCGACGTAAAATTTGGTTGGTTGTTGTAACACTGATTGGTACGGTAATACTTTTTATGACCATACCTGGTTTGGCGCAAGAACCTTTCCGCTCCGGCGGAACAGCCGGTACCGGGTTCACGTATCAGGGGCAACTCACTGATGGCGGAAATCCGGCTAATGGCACGTATGATTTCCAATTTACGCTGTTTGATGAGGCAACCGGGAGTGGTTCGCCGCTGGGGACGGTCACGAAAGATGATGTAACGGTCACCGATGGTATTTTTGCTGTGACCCTTGATTTTGGCAGTAGTGTCTTTGATGGTAATGCTCGCTGGCTGAAAGTGTCGGTGCGCGCGGGGAGCAGCACGGGCGCATATACCGACCTCATCCCGCTCACGGAACTGACGCCTGCCCCCTACGCTATTTTCAGCCAATCTGCCCCGTGGAGCGGGTTGAGCGGCATGCCATCCGATTTTTCCGATGCGGTGGATAATGATTCGCTGGGCGGGCTGACGTGTGCGAGCGGCGAAATCGCCCGATGGAACGGCTCGGCGTGGGAGTGCGGCGCGGAAGCATGGTCGCTGACGGGCAACAGTGGCACAACTCCCGGTGCAAACTTCATCGGGACAACGGACAACGTGAGTCTGACGCTGGCAGTAAGTGGCTCGGTGGCGTTGAAATTAATTCCGAATGCCGGTGGCACGGCGAATATTGTGGGCGGGTACAGCGGTAATTCCGCCACCAACAACACGGTCGGGGTTTTCATTGGTGGCGGTGGAAATGGCAGTAATCCCAACATGGTCACAGATGATTACGGCACGGTTGGCGGAGGTACGGGCAATCGAGCCGGTGACAATGCAGGTACAACGAGTGACCAGGGCTGGGCAACCGTTGGTGGGGGCGGCGGCAATGTCGCCGGTGGCAAATATGCCACTGTTGCCGGTGGTAGCTATAATGCCGCCGGCGGTGCGGGCGCATTTGTGGGCGGCGGCGGATATAATGGCTCCAGCAGCTATGGAAATCGGGCACTGGGTACGGTATCCGTTGTCGGCGGGGGGTATGCAAACTCCGCCATCGGTGATTATGCTATCGTTAACGGGGGGCAATTTAACTCTGCCGGCGGGATGTTCGCCGTTGTTGGCGGAGGAGACACGAATACCGCTAGCGGCATCGCCTCGTTTGTGGGCGGTGGTGGATATAATGGAACTTTTGCCAAAGGGAATCAGGCGCAGGGAACGGCGTCCGTTATCGGCGGCGGATATGGGAATGTTATTTCTACCACCGGCGATTATGGTACCGTAAGTGGGGGAATGATAAATTATATCAGCGGACCTTATGCTACCGTCAGCGGCGGTGTTGCAAACCACATCTATAGCGAGAACTCGGCTATCGGCGGCGGATATGGGAATGTTATTTCTGACACCGCTGCATTTGCCATCATTGGCGGGGGTAGAGACAATAGCACAACCGCAAACGCTACTACCATCGGTGGCGGTATCGGTAATCGTGTAACTGCCATCACCGCCACCATCGGCGGCGGTGAGTATATTAGTGTAGGTGGCGTGGCAGCCACTGTTGCCGGTGGTAGCTATAATACCGCCGTCGGTACGGGCGCATTTGTGGGCGGCGGCGGATATGATGGCTTCAGTAGTTATGGGAATCTGGCACAGGGTACGGTATCCGTTGTCGGCGGGGGGTATGCGAACTCCGCCATCGGTGATTATGCTATCGTTAACGGGGGGCAATTTAACCTTGCCGGCGGGATGTTCGCCGTCATTGGCGGAGGAAACATGCATATCGCCGGCGGCTTCGCCTCGTTTATCGGCGGCGGATATGGGAACCATGCTACCGGCGATTATGCGATGATACCGGGGGGGTATCAAAATGTTGCCGGCATTAAAAGTTTCGCTGCCGGCGATACGGCTCATGCAACGCACTCCGGCACTTTTGTCTGGGACGGTGATACAAGTTCCCCCAACTCCGACCTAAACTCCTCCGCAAATGGTCAGTTTATCGCTCGCGCGCCGGGCGGATTCTGGTTTGGCAATACCACCGGCAATCTGACCCCCACCATTACCAATTTTCTGGATACGTCCACCGGCGCATATCTGAGTTCCGGTGGCACGTGGACTAACGCATCCGACCGCAATCTGAAAGAAAATTTCACCCCGGTAGACAGTGCCGCTGTGTTGGAGGCTGTGGCGCAACTGCCGATTTCCGTTTGGAATTACAAATCACAAGCGGCAGATATTCGCCACATGGGACCCATGGCGCAAGATTTTTACGCCGCATTCGCGCTGGGGGAAGATGATACCCACATTTCAACCGTGGATGAAGGGGGTGTCGCACTGGCTGCCATTCAAGGATTGTATGCGCAAAACCAACAGCTTCAAGCTGAAAACAACGCCCTGCAATCCCGTCTCGACGCTCTGGAAGCCCGTATGACCGCCCTGGAACGCGACCGCAGCGCTCCCGCTCAAAGCGGCTGGCTGCCCGGTCTCGGCGGCGCGTTGTTGGCGGCGGGATTCATCTGGACGACCCGCCGGAAAGGAGACCGCGCATGAAAACCTTCATCCGATACACCACACTCGCGCTGATTCTGCTCGTGTTGTCCACCGTATTCGTGTTGGCGCAAACGGGTGGTACATATGGTCTTGATTGGCACACCATTGACAACGGCGGTGGTCAGGCAAGCGGCGGCACGTTCACCCTCGTCGGCACAGTCGGGCAGTCGGATGTCGTCGTTATGAGCGGCGGTACATTTTCACTCAGTGGAGGTTTCTGGCAGGGCAGCAACACCCAACATTATATTTACCTGCCGTTGGTGCTGAAATAAGCGTGATTTCATCTTATGGGGCACGTTGCCGCGTGCCCCTTTTTTATGCCGATGATGCTGCTTGCTCTGCCAGCGCAATTGCGCCCAATACTCCCGCTCGGTTGCCCAATGCGGGGGGGATGATATAGTTTTCAATCGCCTGCAAAATCTGCGGCGATTGCACGTACCCGTTCAACAGTTCCGTCACCCGTGTGCGCACCGGCGGGAACAATTGCGTTTGCTGCATCACCCCGCCGCCCAAAATAATGCGCTGCGGCGATAGCACACAAATCAGATTTGCCAGCCCCGCCGCCAGATAATGCGCCTCCAGCGCCCACGCCGGATGGTCGGCGGGCAGGGTTTCCGCTTTTTGCCCCCATCGTTTTTCAATGGCGGGACCGTTCGCCATGCCTTCCATGCAATTGCCGTGAAAGGGGCAAAACCCCGCCGGATACGGGTCGTCGGGGTGGGGGGGGAGCAGAATGTGCCCCATTTCAGGATGGATCAATCCGTGCAGCAACGCCCCGTTGACCATTGCCCCGCCACCGATGCCCGTGCCGATGGTCAGGTAAATGAATGTGTCCAGCCCGCGCGCTGCTCCCCAGCGATATTCGGCGAGCGCCGCGCCGTTCACATCCGTATCAAAGCCCACCGGCACATCCAGCGCGCGCCGCAAAACGGGCGCAAATTCGATGTTGTTCCATCCCGGTTTCGGCGTGGCGGTGATGTGCCCCCACGTCGCCGAAGCGGGGTCGGGGTCAACCGGACCAAACGAAGCGATACCGATTGCCGCCAGCGGATATTTTTTCGCCTGCGCCTCAAAATACGCCACCGCCCGCCCGATGGTCTCGGCGGGGGTGGTGGTCGGAAAACGGATTTCATCGTGCAAATCATCGGGCGCGGAACCGACCGCGCACACAAATTTTGTGCCGCCCGCTTCAATGCCGCCATATACCGGCATACATACCTCCTTCGTAAGGGCGACCCTTGTGGTCGCCCAAAATTAGACGGAAAGACCGGGCAACCACGAGGGTTGCCCCTACATTCAACCACGTATCGGCAAACAATTATGGGTCTTTAGGAATTCAGTGGGTTTGTCATTGCAAGCGAAGCGAAGTTGAAAATGCCCGAAGGGTGCAATCTCCGGGTTGAATAGTGGGGATTGCTTCAGCCCTACGGGCTTCGCAACGACAAATCCGCGGAAATCAATTCAATCCATGTAATCTGCGTTCAGTTTGAGTTCCTTTTGGAAAGTGTTGCACATTGGATAATTGTTATTTGCCATAAATGTCCCGATATTCCGATAAATTCAAATAAATCCGCCGAATGTATGTGCGCGGTTCGTCCAACGGGATGAGCGCCACAAACATATCGAAATCATCGCTGGCGGTGAGCCACCGGTCAACCCGACCGGGTCCGGCGTTGTATGCCGCCAGCGCCGCGAACTGATTCCCGCCCACAAAATCGAGCATCTGCCGGATGTACCATGTTCCCATTTGCACGTTGAGGTACGGCAGCCACAGCGACTCGGCGGTGTAGCCCGTCAGCCCCGTGCGCTCGGCGATGTCTGCGCCGGTGGGGGGGATGATTTGCATCAGCCCGCGCGCGTCTGCGCCGGAATTGGCGGCGGGTTCAAACAAACTTTCCTGCCGCATCAGCGCGAAAACCAGCGCCGGGTCAATCTGCTGAATCGCCGCCTGCGCGGTGACCAAATCCTGATAATAGAGCGGGTACACCAACCGCCGGATGAATTTCGGCACGTCGGCGGGGGTGATGGCGGGCGATTGCCGCACCAAATCCTGCGCCGCCAGAATGCTGAGCCGATTCAGCCCCCGGTCTCGGAACGCCAGCGAAAGCTGGTACAGCGCCACCGGGTTGTTCGCCCAGCGATTCTTCACCGTCTCGAACTCTGCCGCCGCTTCGGTGCGCAGACCGAGCGCTAGCAGCGCCTCTCCGCGCACAAAGGCGGGGTCGTTTTTCAACTGAACATCCGGCGCGGAAAGGTTGGCACTTTCGCTGACCCCGACCCAGTTTTCCAGCCAGATTTCCGCTTCAACCTGTTCCGATGGGGCAGGGGGCGACAAATCAAGCGGCACGGTGGGCGACACGCCATGCCCGTTCAGCAAATCGGTGGCGCGCAAACCGTAATAATTCAACGGTTGATGGGCAAGCTGGGCGAGCAGCGTTTCCGCCTGGGTTGTTTCTCCCAGCGCCAGCAACACTTTCGCTTGCCAAAAACTGGCGGCACGCGCGAACTCGCTGGCGGGGTAATGGGTCAGCAGCGCCGCCCAATTTTGCTCGGCGGTGGTCAGGTCGTCCGCCTGAAATGCCGCCAGTCCCGCCCAAAACCATGCATCGTCCGCGAATCGTCCGGCGGGACGAGCCTCCGCCAGCGCGCGGAAACTCTCGGCGGCGGTGGCGAAGCGGTCATCTTGAAATTCGATGAGCGCGGCTTTCCACAACGCTTCATCGGCTTGGGGCAGGGTGGGATTTGCGGCGGCGAAGGTGCGGTACAGCCCGATGGCATCATCCAGCTTGCCCTGCCAGCCGAGGGTGCGGGCTTTTTGCAAATTCGCGTCCGCCCAAAATTCGCTGTCGGGAAAATCGGCAATCACCGCCTCAAATTCCGCGATGGCGGCATCGTAATCCCCCACCGCGCGCCAGCTCCAGCCCATCAGCCAGTGGGCGGTATCCACATTTTTCGTGGGCGAAGTTTCCAAAAATCGCCCGAACGCTTCAATTGCCGGTTGGTAGGCGTTGCCGCCGTAATAATCCACATATCCGCGCAGAAAATCATCCACCGAAAAACCGGCATTCACCATTGCCACCAGCGCCAAATAGGCGTCATACGTTTTGGGATAGGTTTCCATCGTTGCCGAAAGCTGTTTACGGGCGGCGGACGGGGCGTTATTTTCCAGATAGGCTTCCCCGATGAGCCGCATGATTTTGGCGCGATATGCCGGAATCTGCGCTATATCCAGAATCGCGTTGTACTGCGCCAGCGCGGCATCCATATTATTTTGACCCAGATAGGCTTGGGCGAGTTTTTCCCGCAGCGAGACCTGAAAACCGGTGTCGGTGGTGCGGTTCAATGCCGATAGAAAAGCGTCCGCGGCGGCGGGGAAGGCTTCTGCCGCCAGCGCGGCGTTCCCCATCCGCTCGAAAATGTACGCGGCGATGGGGTCGTCGGGCAGGATGGCGGCATCATATGCGGCGAGAGTCTCGGTGATTGTCCCCGATGATTCCAGCGCCAGCGCCAGATTGAATTGCGCGGAGCGGGTCAGGTCGTCGGTGGGATAATCCGCCATAAATTGCCGAAAGGTCTCGGCGGCGGTGGCGGCATCCCCCGCCGAAAGTTCCGCCCGTCCGCGCCAGTACAGCCCCAGCCGACGGTCGTCCGCAGGGGAGGCGGCATCGGCGGTGAGCGCATCGAATTGGTTTTGCGCGGCGAGGAATTGCCCGTTGCGGAAAAACTGTTGCCCCAGCGAGAACCGCTCGGCGGGGAGGGGGGTGGATGTGGGCGTGGGTGAGGGCGCGGCGGTGGGGCGACGGGTGGGGGTGGCGGTCGGCGCGGGTGGGGGCGATGAAACCTGCGCCACGGTCTCGTCGGTTGGTGTGGGCGACGAAGGGACGTCGGGCGCGGCGGCGGGGTTCGTCGGGGTTTGGCACGCCGGCAGGATGGTCAAGAATAACAGCAGCAATATGGGCAGATGATATTTTTTCATACCCAAAATTATGCCACAAAGCCACCCGGTGTGGAAGTTGGCGGGGTCATTATTGGCTCGCACCAACCGACTGCTTGCCATACGATTGCCTGACGAGGGGTAACTTTGGCTCAAGTTCTGCGTCTGAAAGGCGAGGAATATTAATGTAGCTTCATGCCAGGGCTGTTGCAAAGTCGCTTGACAAACAATACTTTGCGCAGGAAATGTAGGGGCACGCTGCAGCGTGCCCCTACAACGCCACCGATTTTCGTTAAAACCGGAAGAAAATGCGTAAGAGCGGCTCGCAAATCGCCCCT